>JACIXQ010000029.1 GCA_014360465.1 bacterium | reverse complement strand
AGGGCTATCGCTATCCAGAAGGAAAGTATAAAGAAAACCCAACATCTCTTTAACATTGATTCACCTCTGTAGACTTGTCGCTTAATAAGCTTACTATCTTTTTCCCCTTCTTACAAGTTTAATTCTTTTATAATTCTAACCTTCTTTCTATACATCGTTAACACAAAAGGTGAAGCTTTTATTGACATAACCTTGCATTATCACAAGATAAGCAATTTCTATTTGAAGTGTTATCCTACATTTGACCTCCTCTCTTTATTATTTCGGTATGCATAGGTTGATAAGGCGGTTGAACGCTCCATTCAGAGGTCCAAAGACAAAAAGCAGAGGGAATTCTATTCAGGGGAAAAGCACGACTACAAAGCATTCAAAGAGAAATTTCCCTTTAAGTAAGGCGAACTAACTCTATTTAATCTCGGAGATTGACTTGCTGGAAGCGAAGGAAAGGGATAAAACGACTACTCTTAAAAGTTATTTCGCACCAAATCTATTCATTCAAGGAGAAAATTCTCTAATTTCTCCCTAAAGAACTCCTTGTTTTTCTTACATTGAGCACAGATGGTTCCAATCGACTTTCCCTCTTCCTCGGCTATCTCCTTGATTGTCTTTCCTATTTCGTTTATGGCGGACTTCGCTAATTTCCTCAGCCAGTGGTCCAATTTGCCTTCTCCCTTATAGCTCCCTATCTTCTCCCAGATACGAGAGCGAATATCCTCCCTCACCATATCCCAATCCCCCTTTGGAACCTTTGCCCTTATCATCCCCTCCACAACCGGCAAACACCTCCTTTCTATGCGCTCCCAACCGTAATCACCCTTATCAAGAAAATACTCTATTATGCGCTTCTCAACCTGACCTTCCTGGCAATCAGGGGATAATACATCCATAATCTCCTCTTTTTCAAAAGATAACAGTCCCCACCTCGCGAAGATGCGCTCCAGCCCATCCCTATCCATAGGGACCTCCTGGATTTCGAGCCCAGCCCGTAAATATGTACAGAGAGAGAGATTCTCCATCATTATCTTTCCCCTTATATGATTGTTTCTATTATAAGACGAGGGGAAAATCTGTCAATTAAAAATCATTTTCTTCTCCAGAAACTACAAAATCCCCGGGGAGCGTTATTTATATAAACTACCGCTTATTCTACAAAGAAGACGCTTTCAATGTTTTCTAAAGCCTGCGCGAGTTTCTCCTTTTCTCCATAAACCATAGCTATCTCTTCCCCCTTTTCCACCCTATCGCCAAGCTTCTTCCTCAGAACAATCCCACCTGCAGGATGGACATCAAGGATATGGGAAACCTCACCGAGCTTTTTGCAATCTATGTCCTTCAAAATCCCTTCTTTCTTAGAGATGAGAGGCTGGCATTCGGCTGAGGGAAGAAGGGAAAAGTCATCGACTATTCTGGGATTTGCTCCTTGTGCCTCCATCCATTGGGCGAATTTCTCCAGTGCTTTTCCACATTCCAGAAGCTTTTTCGCTTTCCTCCTTCCCTCTTCCTTCGTTTCGCAAATTCCTGCCTTCCAGAAGGCGAGCCCAGCGAGGGAGAGACAGACATCTTCAAGGTCGGCTGGTCCTTCTCCCTTTAATAGATTTATCGCTTCCTTTACCTCAAGAACTCTACCAATCGCATAGCCAAGAGGCTGGTCCATCGGAGTTATCTCCGCTGAGACCCTCTTCCCCGCCATCTCGCCAACCGCCACGAGCTCCTCCGCCAATTCCCGCGCCCTTTCTCCGCTCATAAATGCTCCCTTTCCCGACTTCACATCTATCACTATCACATCCGCCCCTCCCGCTATCTTCTTTGACATAATGCTTGAAACAATCAAGGGAATGCTCTCCACACAGGCTATCCTGTTCCTCAAAGAATAAATCACCTTATCCGCCGGGGCGAGCTCCTCGGTTTGGGAAGAAACCGCCACTCCAACCTTTTTAAGTTGGGAGATGAACTCCTCTCTGCTCAAAGAAACGCGAAAGCCGGGGATAGCCTCCAATTTATCCACCGTTCCGCCCGTATGCCCCAGAGCCCTCCCCGATAGCTTGGAGACCACCAGCCCAGCAGAAGCGACGAGGGGAGCAAAGACCAAGGTAACCTTATCCCCAACGCCACCCGTTGAGTGCTTATCCACCTTTATACCCTCTATTTGGGATAAATCCAGCATCTCGCCCGAGCGAGCCATTGCCATAGTGAGATGATAGGTTTCATCCCTGTTCATCCCCCTGATGAATACCGCCATAAGGAAGGCGGACATCTCGGCTTCCCCCACTTCTCCTGTAAGATAACCCTGCACAATCCACTCAATATCTTCGGCTTTTAGAGCTAACCCATCCCTTTTCCTCGCTATTATCTCCCTCGCTCGCCAGCTAACCAGGCTGGCTCACCTCTTGAAATGAGGCGAGTTTGAGTACCTCCCTTATATCTATGTTCACAGGGCAGAGCCTTACGCATCTCCCACACCCCGTGCAAAATGTCTCCGAGTATCTCTCCGGGCAATAGAATAATTTATGCATAAACCTCTGCCTCACCCTTTCCCTCTTCGTCGGGCGGGGATTGTGCCCCGAGGTTTGAAGGGTGAAAATGGCAAACTGGCAAGTATCCCAACATCTGTAGCGGGCGCCGACCTGAAGGGTTATGTTCTCGTCCTCAATATCAAAGCAATGGCAAGTCGGGCAGAGGAAGGTGCATATCCCACAACTAAGGCATCTTCTCGCCAGTTCAGACCAGATGGGATGTTCCCAGGCTCCTTTCAAAAATTGATGAACAATCTCTTTATCATAGGGGGCTGAGAAACTTTCCTCAAAATGCTTGAGCACCTCCCTAACTTCTTCTATTACCCTATCTCCTGCCTCCTCCAACTGAACTCCAAAATCCTTGAGGAGCTCCTCACCTTTGGGCGAGGCAACTTCCAGGGCGAAACCATCCTCAAGGGGAGTGAGGATTAAATCGGCTCCTTCCTCCCCAATGCCCATCTCCTTACAAAAGCACCCCCAAAGTGGTTCCTTACAGCGAAGTAAAACGATGGTTGCGAGTTTCCTTCTGTGGATGTAATAAGGGTCAATGTAGACGCCATTGAAAACCTTATCTTGCATCTGAAGGCTGGCAACATCGCACATCCTTGCCCCCCAAATGACGAAAGGCTTATCTTCAAGGTCGGGTTCCCTTATCTGCCCATCCCTGAAATAGAAGAGGTGTTCAGTTGCGGGGAAGAACCATTCCTTCAAGGGGCGTATTGGCAAGCCAACTCTGACCCATTCTTCAGCCTTTTCTATCTCTCCATAAACCACAACATCACCCCATTTTCTCGGGGCAATGACGGTTCTCTTTTGCCTTAGATTATTTACAATCTCGTCCAAATTTTTTAATAAAAACATCTTTCTACCTCCTTATTCTCCTTCGGGGTCGGGGTCATTGGGGCTGTATGTGTTAAGGAGAGGCGGTTGAGAAGGGTCAAGACCGCTCGTATACTGGAATAGCTCAAAAGCGGATTTTTCCATCTTCCTATGCAAGATGAACATCGGCACACCAAGGGGACAGGCACGGAGGCATTCACCACAAGAGACGCATCTGCCCGCGAGGTGCATCGCCCGGTTCAAATGGAAGACCCTGCTGTCCTCCATAGTTACCTGATGTGAGACGAAACGAGGAAGGAGGCTTTCGGCAAAACATTCCTTGCAATAGCAAGAAGGACAAGTAAGCCTACAGGCGAAACAGCGGATGCAGAGGGCAAACCTCTCATTAAGGTAATCTTCCCTTTCTTGGGGGGAAAGCTTCTCCATCTCCTCCACATCGGGAAAACCACCAACGCCCTCCCTTCTCTCACCGATAATCTCGTCATAGAGCACTGGCGTTGGATAAGGGCATAGCTGACAGGAGTCGAAAAGAAGCTCTCTCCTATTAAGCCTCAGACCTTGGGGTTCAACGATTATCTCATCTCCATCCTCCCTTATCGCCTCAACCTTCCTCAGGTTGACCATATCCTCTAATTTCTTAACATCAAGCATTCCCGGACAGGCGACACCTATTATGTGGAGCAGATCCCTCGCTATCTGCTTCTCCTGAAGGAGAACGGCAAGGCTTCGAGAGGTGCAACCGAGGGCAACGACGCCGATTCTCTTATCCCTTTCCTGGGGAATATATTTGGCAAGGTTATGATGACAGAAGGGATTGAAGACCATTTGTTCAACACCCTCGGGCTTCTCTATGAATATTGGTATGGAGCGGAAAGGGAAGGAACCTTGCCCATAGGCAAGTATGACATCTACTTTACCTTCCTCAAGAAGGGTACGGGCGATCTCCTTAAGCTCGTTTACCATTCTTCGCCTCCTTGTATCACAGCTACTGCTTCTTTCAAATTGCTGACGCCAACCACCTTGATATTGGGCGGTGGCGTTATTTTCTTCAGATTATGTCTTGGAATCAACGCCTTTGCAAAGCCTAATCTCTCCCCCTCCATAAGTCTGCTTTGTGCCCAGGGGACGCTCCTTATCTCCCCGCCCAAACCCACCTCGCCGAAAATCAAAAGGTCTGGAGGAAGCGGCTGGCTTTTCGCACTGCTCAATATAGCCATAGCCATAGCAAGGTCGACCGCTGGCTCCTCTATCCTGATACCTCCCACAACATTGACTATAACATCCTGCTGGTAAAGCTTCAAGCCGAGCTTCTTCTCCAGAACGGCTACCATTATGACGAAGCGATTGTAATCAATCCCTTGTGCCATTCGGCGTGGCTGGGGGAAGGGGGAATAGGTGACAAGAGCCTGCACCTCGTGAAGGAGTGGACGAGTTCCCTCCATAATCGCCGTTACGGCGGAACCGACGGCGTGCTTATCCCGCTCGGCAAGAAGCTCGAAGGAAGGATTCTTAACCTCTACAAGTCCCTCCTCCTTCATCTCGAACATCGCAACCTCGTTTGTTGAGCCGAAACGGTTCTTCGTGGCGCGAAGTATCCTCCAAGGATGAACTCCATCTCCCTCAAGATAAAGGACACAATCTACCATATGCTCAAGAGTTTTCGGTCCGGCGAGCGTTCCCTCCTTAGTAATGTGCCCGACGATAAAAAGGGGAATGCCGAGCGGTTTGACGAGATTTATCAGGCGGAAAGTGCACTCCCGCACCTGACTGACTGTTCCCGGTGGTGATTGTAAATCGGGATGATAAACCGTTTGTATGGAATCCACGATGACGGCTATGGGCTTGAGAAGGTCAATGCTATCGGCAATGGCGTTGATATCGGTCTCGGAGAGGAGAAGCAATCTTTCCTCGTTGATATTCAGGCGGGAAGCCCTGAGCTTTATCTGGGAGGGGCTCTCCTCGCCAGAGACATAGAGGACATTCCCTCTTTCGCAAAGCTTTGAAGCGACTTGCAAAAGAAGAGTAGATTTACCTATTCCTGGTTCACCACCGAGTAGTATCACCGCTCCCTTCACTATTCCTCCGCCCAAAACCCTGTCCATCTCCTCACCACCGCTGGAGAGACGCTCGGCGGAAGCTATTTCAACCTGTTTTAAAGAAGCTAATTGAGGGGGTTCCCTTTTGCGCTCGGCGGTTGGGGAGATTTTCAGTTCCTCAAAAGTGCCGAACTGGTCGCAATTAGGACATCTTCCCAACCACTGTTCACTCTCGTAACCGCATAGAGAGCAGCGGTAACGAACCTTCTCTTTGGGCATTTAATTTTTAACCTTCTTTTTCGCTGAGCGCAGCAACTGGTTCCTCTTTGCGGACGAAGACCACCTTCCCATCACTATCCACATCGGCGAGGATTACATCACCCTCCTTGAAATCACCTCTGAGGAGAGCTTCTGAGAGAGGGTCTTCTATATACCTCTGGATTGTCCTGCGGAGGGGACGAGCTCCGAATGCGGGGTCAAATCCTTCTTTGGCAAGCATCTCTCTCGTCTTCTCGGTGATTTCCAGTTTGAGGGAATGCTCAGCGAGCTGCTCATTTATCCTATTAATGAACAGGTCGACGATTCTCTTGATTTCATCAAAGGAAAGGTCTTTGAAGAAGACTATTTCGTCAACACGATTGAGGAATTCGGGGCGGAAGGTGCTCTTGATTCTTTCCATAAGCGCTTCCTTTGTTTCCTCATAGAAGTAATCCCTTAGGTCGGAGGTGAATCCTATCCTTCGTCTGGCGGAGATGTCTTTTGTTCCGATGTTGGAGGTCATAATTATGAGGGTGTTTTTGAAGTCAACGACCCTTCCCTGGGAATCGGTTAGGCGCCCATCCTCAAGGACCTGCATAAGAATATTGAAGACATCAGGATGCGCCTTCTCTATTTCATCAAGGAGGACGACGGTGTAGGGGCGTCTCCTGACGGCTTCCGTCAATTGCCCACCCTCCTCATAGCCCACATAGCCAGGCGGAGCTCCGACAAGCCTTGAGACATTGAACCTCTCCATATATTCCGACATATCAAGGCGCACCATTGCGTCCTCATTATCAAAGAGGAATTCGGCGAGCGCCTTGGCTGATTCCGTCTTTCCTACACCAGTTGGACCAACGAAGATAAAGGAGGCTATCGGGCGTCTTGGGTCCTTGATGCCAGAGCGGGCGCGTCTTATCGCCCGGCAAATCGTCCTTATCGCCTCCTCCTGCCCGATTATCCTTTTGCTTATTATCTCCTCCATCCTCTGGAGCCGCTCCTTCTCGGTCTCCACAAGGCGGGAAACGGGAATGCCAGTCCAGATAGAGACGACCTTCGCAACATCCTCCGCTGTTACCACAAGCTCCAGCTTGCTCCTCTCCTCCTCCCATTTACTTAACAGCTCCTCCAATTTCTCGCGTAATTGGCTCTCCCTTTCCCTCAACCTCTGCAATCTCTCGTAGTCAAGGGCTGCCGCCACGCTCTCCTTCTCTTCCTCAATGCGTTCCAGTTCTTCCTTCAGTGCACGGATGTTTTCAGGTGGTAGTGAGGCACGCAACTTAACACGAGAAGCGGCTTCATCCATTAGGTCTATCGCCTTGTCGGGGAGGAACCTATCGGTGATGTATCGCTTGGATAGGCGAACGGCTGCTTCAACAGCCTCATCGGTTATCTGGACGAGATGATGCTCCTCATAACGGCGTCTCAATCCTTTGAGTATCTCTATGGTCATTTCAATGCTCGGCTCCTCCACCTTCACCGGTTGGAAGCGCCTCTCAAGAGCAGCGTCTTTCTCAATATATTTGCGATAATCATCAAGGGTTGCCGTTCCAATGCACTGTATCTCGCCCTTGGATAGAGCGGGTTTGAGGATGCTTGAGGCATCTATCGCTCCCTCTGCCGCACCCGCTCCCACAAGGGTATGAAGCTCATCTATGAAGAGAATGACTTCTTTCTGGCTTCTTCTCACCTCATCAAGCACCCTCTTCATCCTTTCCTCAAATTCACCCCTGTATTTCGTCCCCGCAACCAGGCTTCCCAGGTCAAGGCTAACTATGCGTTTCTCCTTGAGTATATCCGGAACATCACCTCTGGCGATTTCCTGAGCTAACCCTTCTACAATAGCGGTCTTCCCCACGCCTGGTTCACCAATCAGAACGGGATTGTTCTTAGTCCTTCTTGAGAGAATCTGGATAACTCTCTCTATCTCCTTCTCCCTGCCAATAACAGGGTCTAATTTACGCTCCCTAGCGAGCTGGGTGAGGTCCCTACCGAACTCGTCAAGTGTGGGAGTGCGTGTTCTTGGTCTTCTAATCCCAGCGGTTCCAAGGGCAAGTCCTTCTTCTTGAAGGTGCTCAATGACCTCACGCCTTGCCCTATCCAAATCTATTCCCATCCTTCTTAAAATGATGGCTCCTAACCCTTCCCCTTCCCTGATGAGACCCAGGAGGATATGCTCCGTCCCAACATAAGATGCTCCCATCTGGCGAGCTTCATCGTAAGCGAGTTCCATAACTTTGCTCACCTTATGAGAAGGCATAACTTCCTCAGGGGGAAGGGGACGAATCGTGAAAGGAGAAGCCTTCAATTCTCGTTCTATCTCCGCACGCAAACGGGCGAGGTTTATTCCCATCCTCTCCAAAACCCTGGCAGCGACACAGTCGCTATCCCTCGTAATCGCCAGGAGGAGGTGTTCGGTTCCCACATAGGAATCCCCTAACCTTTGAGCCTCATCCTGTGCGTAGCGGATGATTTTTCTAACTCTTTCGGTAAACCTTTGCCACATTTGGATTGTTTCACCTCGCTTTGTTATTAATGATTTTAACCCCTTTTCATTGTTTGTCAACAAGTGGCAAACACCCCCTAAAACTGAGGAGGGGAAGAATCATTCCGAATTCTTCCCCTCCTCAAAGGAACGACCTACTGCTGAAGATTACTTCTTCGGCTTGGCGGGAACTACAGGCTTCGCTGATTTTCCTGCCTTAGTGGGCTTCTTCGCAGCAGTAGGCTTCTTCTCAGCGACGGGCTTCTTCGCTACCGGCTTCTTAGGAACGACCTTGGTAACCTTCTTCACCTTCGTAACCTTTACCTTGGTGGGGGTGGCTTTCTTGACCACCTTTGTCGTCGTGACCTTCTTTGCGCCGGTCTGGTGCGTCACAACCTGCTTAGGAGTGGTCTTGACCACCTTCTTCACCGGCTTTGGGCTCGTCGGTGCATTGGCTGGCGGTGCAGCGAAGATGAGCGTTGAAGCCGTCGCCACTGCGGTAAGGAGATAAAGTAGCTTCTTCATCCTTTATCACCTCCTTTCTGTTTTCAATAGACGATTTTTATAAAAATTTGTTCTTAAAAATCGTCTTTATCAAATTTTTGCAAATTCTCCTAATTCGGGCTTTGTTGCATAAAAAAATTTTTCAATCTAAATTATAAATTTCCTTCCCTGATTTCGTTAACAAATTACTCTCTAAGTAGTATCCCTTTATTGCTCTTTTTACCATAGCCAACTCTCTCTTTCAAAGGAGTTTATCTCCCTTGAATAGACGAACCACGGATGCCCTCGCTGATTCGCCTTATTGGCGTGGCACCCTCCCTTGTTTTCACGCCCAGATATATCCCCCTTCTTAGCACCTTGGCGAATTGTAGAAGTGTTATTTTTAAGATTAAAAATGAACTCTAAACCTATGATGATTTGAGTGCTTTCCGAAATTCGGGGAAAGGTCTCCTGTGCGTTTATCTACCCAAGCCTTAATTAAAGTTGTGAACTGTTTTCCGCGTTTCCAAAACAAATTACTCCATTGTAATTCACCGAGAGGCTTCCTCTATTTCAAGAACAAATCCAGCATCTATGAACTGACCGCCCTCCGTCTGATGACAGTGAATAGCCAGCAAGTTCTCTCCCCCTATCTTTAGGGCGGGTAAAGCTTCTTTGGAGATCTCTTCCTCCTCATACTCTGTGGTAAATCCCCTGACCGAGAGCGCCAACACGCCGTTTACATAGACCTCCGCATCCTCATCGTGATGGATTCTAAGGCGAAGGCTTTTCAGCTCGTTGTCTGATAAAGACGGAAGATAAAATTTCCGTCTAAGCCAGATATCCGATGTCCGCCATTCTGTTCCTACGATTGCCCCGGGCGTTCCCGGCACACCGAAACCTCCTATCCCTTCTTGCCACGACGAATCATCAAATTCGGGTTTAAACCAGTCAGAGGGAGGCTCTGAAGTTGTATACCTCCAGATAATTTTCTCGTTTTGAGCTGTTGGCACTACAACTTTATATACTGGTAGTTTGATTTCTCCTCTGGATATAGCTGGAGCTATTTTCTCTATAGGCATCTTAACAACTTTACGGTCGTATGTAAGAAGCCCATTGCATTCCGTCTCCACATCGGTCAGCTGGGTATAAATTGCTCCACACAACCCCATCTCCTCTTTTAGCTCCCATACCCCTTTCCATAATTTGAGAAATGCAATGGTCAAAGCTCTTTCATTAGGGAGGCTCCTGTAACCCCAACCTTGCTTCAACCAGGTGTGCCCCTCAACTATATAGCCAAGTCCCCCAAATTCTCCCACTACAAGCGCCCTTTTGCCATCAGGTTTCGGCGAAGAAGGGCTGGGATAGCTATGAATGTCTATAACATCGCCGATTTCCGGATAGACAAACCACCCACTTGCCCCGCTTACAAGCCTTGTTTTGTCGCTTTCCCTTACCATTTCCACGAGCCTGGCTGTATCGTATTGACCCCAACTTTCATTGAAAACAATCCACATAATTATTGAAGGATGATTATAAAGTTGTTCTACCATATTTCTGAGCTCTTTTTCAAACTGCTCGGCGGACTCCCGTGAAATAGGTTCACCATCCCTCTCCTGGGTTGCTCCTCTTCCCACTGTTCCGCTTGGCATATCCTGCCAAACCAAAAGCCCCAGTTTATCGCACCAATAGTACCAGCGGTCAGGTTCACGCTTTACATGTTTTCTTACCGCATTGAAACCTAACTTCTTCATCATTTCTATATCAAAACGAAGAGCTTCGTCCGTTGGGGCGGTATATATTCCATCAGGCCAAAAACCCTGGTCAAGCGGACCAGCCTGAAAGATGAATTTATTATTCAAGAGGATACGAATCGTTCCATTTTCGTCCTTTCCTATTGATACTTTTCGCATCCCGAAATAGCTTTCCACATTATCTATCTTTCTTCCTCCGGAAAGCAATTCTATTTTCAAAGAATAGAGGAAAGGATTATCCGGTGTCCAAAGAATGGGGTCTTTTATCGGGATAACTATAATCTCATCTGGCTTACCCGTGCCCTTCGCTACCTCCTTCCCCTCGCTTAGGACACCTATTTCAAGAGTTGCGTCCTTAGCTTCACCTTTCACGGATACCTTTACTTTGACGGAGTTTGAATCAAGCTCGGGAATAATTCTCAAATTTTCTATATAGGTTGCTGGAACGACCTCCAGCCAAACTGTCTGCCAGATTCCTGAACAAGGAGTATACCATATACCCGCGGGCTCACTAATCGCCCTTCTGAATTGTTTTCCCCTTGCTTGAACCCCATCCTCTGTTGGGTCCCAGACTCTCACCATAAGCTCGTTTTCCTCTCCAGGCTTAACTTTATCGCTTATATCAAATGTGAATGAGTCATAACCACCTCTATGGGAACCTATTTCCTCACCGTTAAGGAAAACCGTGGCTTCCCAGTCAACTGCTCCGAAATGGAGAAGAAGCCTTCTACCCCCCATAAGTGATGGCGCTTTGAAGGTTCGGCGATACCAGAGAAACTGGTCTGATTTCAATTCCTTCTTAACACCCGAGAGAGCAGATTCAATGGGAAAAGGAACGAGTATTTTTCCCTCAAACTCCTCCGGTGGTGGAAATTCACGCTCGGTTATGACATAATCCCAAAGTCCATTGAGATTAATCCAACTATCCCGCACCATCTGGGGACGCGGATATTCAGGGTGAGGATTCAAGGGATTAACATCTTTTGCCCAGGGAGTAAGCAAAGGAGCTTCCGCAGGGCTCCAACCCAAAATTCCTTTCTCCATATCCATTGCTCCTTTCTCTTGTGGTATGACGAAGGTTGTCACCAAAATGATAGAAAGAAAAAGATATTTATTTGCAAACAACAATTTGAACCTCATTAAGAATTTATTTTAGTGAGCTAATTCTTTCAGTCCATATTCTTTTGTTAATTTCGCTAAATTTTAGGTAGCGTTTAATTTGTTTAGCTTTGTCATCCATTTCATATTCAGCTCGCTATTGCCATTGTTCCCTCTGCCCAGTCATTTCCTTATCCCTTATTTTAAAAAGTGATAGCATATTTCACAAGGTCTTCTTGGCACTGTTCTGATAACTCAAGGTTTTAACTTTGAGATTGACCAGAACATATGAGGGTTTAAGATTCTTACTGTATGAGAGACTCTCGCATTTTTCTTCTTGTTGGCTTGCTTATCTTTTCTGAAGTTCTTTTGGCTAAAATTACACCTGGAGCAAGTTCCTGGGAAGCTATGCCTAATTGGCTGGGCAATCCCGCGAAGAACTATGGCATCGGTATCCTTGAAGATGGAACGATTGATTTCTTTGTGAGGGAAGCGGGCAAAGGGATGAAATGGAAAAAGGACCTTTATTTGAATATCTCCTCTTACCGCTGGCTAATCATTGAATATCGCTGCTTGAATTACAATCCATCGGCAAGCGACTATATTCTCTGGTTAAACGATGGTTATCCAGATGGCATTCGCTTCCCACCGGACGATTTCTTCAAAACGGATGGACAATGGCACAGGATAATCCTTGACCTCTACGATTACTGCAGAGGACAGTATATATATCAGATAGCCCTCCAGACTCAGGCAAAAGAAGCTGAAGCCCATCTGCTGATAAGAAAGTTCGTTTTCAGCGAAAAACCTCCCGAAGAAGGGATGATGAAATTGGAGGAAACAAAAACGATATCTATTGATATACGACCAGAGCTGTGGAAGGCACAAGAAAGCTGGCTTGGCAATCCAGCAACCCAACATAGGGTTAGCCTTAGAGAAGGAACCGTCTTCTCCGTGGGACAACCGGGCAAAGGGATGAAATGGTCCCTGAATTTAGCCGAACCATTGAAGGAATTTGCCTGGATAAGCGTTAGATACAGAGCAAAAAATCTGAACCCTATGAACGATTATTTCCTTTATATCGCAAATGCCCCAGGAGGGAAAGCTCCAGAAGAAGAATATGCGATACTTCTCTCCTCCCTGATAGATGATGGAGAATGGCATACACACATAGCGCGGATAAAGAAAGTTAAGGAAATAAACACCATCGCCCTTCAGCTTCAAGCTGGCTCTAAGCCAGCTGAAATAGAGGTTGCTCGCATTTCCTTCAGTTCCACAAAACCCATTCTTCCCCTGGAAGAAATTTTGACATATAAAAGGATAAAATCAATGTCTCCCACCCTTTTCCCCCTCCCCTTGCCTAAGGGGGAGGGAAACATAGAGGAACTACATGAACGCCTTTCATTCACAGGTTGGTTCCAGGGGGATTTGATCGAGATAAATGGAGTCAGCTTTTACCTTCCTAAAGGGAACTATCCAATACTCCGTCAGAGAGGGAAGATAAGAATTCCCCTCCATTTAAAGAAAGATTGCAAAGAGCTATATCTACTTCTATTTGCCGACCTGCCTAAATGGGAGGAGCCAAGTTTCGGGGGAGGTGAGATGAGCAAAATCAAACAGGTAGAAAGGTTGCGTGCACGACTGATTTATGAAGACGGAGATTGGGATGAGCAATTCCCCCTCAGGTTCGCTAACCGAAAATACGAAGTGGTGAGAGGCATAGATGTCTACGCAATAGCGATGAGGAAAAAGGCAAAAGAGGTCCAGATAATAAACGGTATGGATAACGCCACCTTTTGCCTCATCGCGCTCTCTGCTTCTTCCAAACCCGGGTTAGCAAGCCTGGCGCTAATTCCAAAGTCACCACCCACCCCAAGGACGAAGAGCTCTCTTCCTCCCACTCCAACTTCTTTGGAAATTAAAGATGATGCGCTTTCAGTTGATATTCGGGAGGGTAGCATTCTGATAGATATAGATCAAGGTATAAGGCTGAAAAGTCTCAAAAATAGATGGTTGTTCAAAGATATGAAAGTAGAGGAATCACCACTCTTTCTCGTCTCTATTGGAGAAGAGAAGATAAGCTCTGAAGATTTCAGAATCATAGAAAAGGTTAAGTTCACTGACCATATCCTGGTAAGAGCAGTATATAAAAAGGGAAAGCTCGCCCTGGAGTCTACGCTGAAAGTCTGGCGTAATAAGGAAGGAGAGATAGGACTCTCAATATCCTTTAAGAACATCGGCGAAGAAAAACTCAAGATAGCAAGCATATTCCCTATAATCAGAGGTATAGATTTAGGTTCCTCGCCAGAGGATACTTATTACTTCTATCCCTGCCGTGGTGGGGCTATAACAAATAAAGATTTTGAATTTAGAACTTACTACAGCGGTGCATTCCCAGTCCAGATTATGGGGTTATTCTCTTATCTTAACGGTGGTGGAGTATATCTGCGCACGGAAGATTTATCGGCTACGCCAAGGTGGTATATCCTCTCAAAGAAAGGTAATGTCGGGGCTATGGAGATAGAATATCTGATAAGCGATGTCCAACCTAATGAGAGCCTTTCCCTCCCCAACACCATAATTGGTTTCAGCAAGGGTGATTGGCGCAGCCAAATGGAAGCATATCTTGAGTGGAAGAACAGCTGGTATAAGCCCTATGTGCCTCGTAAGCAGTGGTTCAGGGAGGTTTTCAATTTCCGCCAGCAATTTCTCTTCTACGAAATGCCGACCAAAAGCCCGATATTTGACACAAAAGAGAAAAAGTTCCATATTGAAGAAGCTTTAAAACAGGATGAAGCCCTCTTCGGAGGCGTTGACTACCTTCATATCTTCGATTGGGCAGCAACTCCCCAATATGGTAGGGTTGGGGATTACGACCACTGGGAAGAACTGGGCGGATTAGAAAACTTCAGAAGAGCAATAGAGGAAACGCAAGAAAAAAGAATCCCGGTCGGATTATACATTGAAGGGTATCTCGTTGACCCCCCTTCAAACCTGGGAAAAGCTAAAGGAAAAGAATGGCAAATCCTGGATAAAGAGGGTAAGCCGGTCCCCTTCTTCGCCCCCAGCTACAATATGTGTCCTTGCCTTCCTGCCTGGCGAGAATACCTGGCTCAAACCTACGCAAGGGTGAAAAGTGAAACGGGAGCGAAGGGATATTACATTGACGAATTCGGCTTTGCCCTTGAGGCAAGACATTGTTGGAATAGAGCACACAACCATCCTATACCCTGTTCACCCGTGAGGGGAGAATTCCTCACCGTCCAGGCAGTTCGTCGGGCACTCGGGGATGAAGTTGTTCTATATACGGAAGAAAGTCCCATAGATGTCACGAGCCAGTATCAGGATGGAAGCTTCACCTACGCAATATCCTCAATCAGCGACGAACTTTCACCCTCACATCTCAATCTTTATCGCTTTATTTTCCCCGATTTTAAGACCTTTGAAATCATCGTTTGTGACCAGCCCTTGGGTTCAAATGTTCAGGCAGTTAAAAGAATTCTCTTTAATGGAGAGGGAATATGGTTGGAAGGTATGAAGGAGTGGTTCAGCGAAGAGGTCCTTAACTACATAAGGAAATATCACAAAGTTATGAAGGAGAACAAAGATTGCTTCACATCCCTTTCCCCCCGCCCCCTGGTCCCCACTCTTGTTGAAGGTGTGTATGCAAATATGTTTCCTTCAGAAGATGGAAAGAGCATCGTCTGGACAGTCTATAATACAAATCCATTTACAATTGATAAAGAGGTCATTGTCTTGGATTACTCACAAGAAGCCAATTTCAGGGATGTTTGGAACAACATTCCTATTAAACCGAGGGTAAAAGAAGGGAAAGCTTTTCTACACCTGAAAATTCCCCCACAGGATGTAGTTGTCATTCGGATGGAAAAATTAATTTAGTAGCCGAACTATAAAGATAAAAAGGAGTTGAAAGAAATAATTCTCCCGGGGACCTCCCTATGATATATAACCAGATTAGAAAATAATATTAAGATGGAATTTATCGCTCCTTTAAAAATCCCTTTATCAAATTCGCTCTTTCCCTATCCCTTTCTCGTATCTTCAACTTCTTGCCAAGATAGAACTGCAGAACAGTGGGACGAATCAGGAAGAGGAGAATATCTATCACTTCAAGGGATATAGGAATGATTCTCTGAGCCGACGCAAGCCTTATAAGAGAGAGGAGTTGGATGGCAGAATAAGTAGACAAAGAAACCGAAGAACACAAATGAGCGTAAGCTTCCTCAATTTTTTCTATGATGTTGCTATTCCTCAAAATTCTTTCTCGTTCCTCAAGTTCTTTTTCCTGAAGGAGTGAAATAACCTTTGTCATACTACTTAGAATTTCTTCAGATATTCTGAAAGTTCTCCTGTTAGCGATTTGATAGAAATAGCCAAGTGGTTCGCTTCCCTCTCCAAATAATCCTCGCACTTCAATATCGGGGCAAAGGATCCCCTCCACGAATTTTCTCCCTCGGCTCAGTGTCAAAGCTGGCAAATGAACCACATAGGAAAGTCTCAGACCACTGCCTATGTTGTTAGGACTAGCGGTAAGGAAACCGAGAAAGGGTGAATAAGCGAATTTCATCTCCTCCCGCCAATATTTCTCCAATTTATAAGCCTTCTTCATAATTCTCTCTAATTCATTGCCTTTTCCAAGGGCAGAAATGCGGATGTGGTCCTCCTCGTTCAACATAACGCTAAGGGAGGAGTCAGGGGAAATGAGAAGAGCCCTTCCTTCATTCTCAACGCGAGCAAACTCCCTACTAATGAGGTGTGTTTCCGCGAAAAGATTCTTCTCTGATGGTGTCAAGGAAGATAGAGGGAAAAACAACAGGAAAGGGAAATTCTCTTTTTGCCAGGCTTTCTCTACAATTTGTACAACTTTGTTTAAGTTTTCTTTATCAGCCCAATGGGGGAAAGAGATGCTTTCTATATTTCTTGCTATGCGAACGCGGGAGGAAAGGACAATCGGGTTGCTTTCTCCTTCCAACCACAGGAGAGGGGCAATTCCGTTTATATTGATGCTATTATATATAGACATCTTCAATTTCTATAAGAGGGCGTTTAATGGTTCTTTACCTTTGTAAATAATTTATTAGCGGGATAAGGAACTGGGAAAAGCTGTTATAGCATTGGGGACAGCCAAGTCTGCCTGTTTGTAAAAATTGGCTGAATGAAAAACCACAAACCTCACAAATCACCGTCCTGTCGGGCAAAGCCAAGTTGAATTTAGCGAGCGAGGGATAATTCTCAGAGCAAATGCCGCAAACCGGTATAAGTCTTAATCTTTTTTCCTTTCCCCAAAGGAATAGAAGAACTTCCGCCTCTTTCCCTCTACAGACTTCACATATCATCTATCCATATCACTTATAAACCTCTACCCCTTCTTCCTTAACATACTGATGGAAATCCTCCATCAGTAGCAGGGTGATATCCCCAGGGATACCCTTGCCTATCTTTCTCCCGTCAACCTCAACCACCGGGACTATCTCGGCGGCAGTTCCAGTAAGGAAGCACTCGTCGGCAGTATAGACTTCATAAAGGGTGAAGGTTTTTTCTTCGGTTTGTATACCTCTTTTTTCAGCAAGTTCAATTACCGTTTGGCGTGTTATCCCTGGAAGAGCTCCGAGGTAGAGGGGCGGTGTGATGAGCCTTCTATTCTTGACGATAAAGATATTGTCACCCGTTGCTTCCGCAACATAGCCATCTATAGATAGCATTATTGCTTCGGGAACATTCGCCCTATTTGCTTCTATTTTGGCAAGGATATTGTTTAAATAGTTAAGAGATTTGATATTCGGGTTAAGTGCTTGAGGTGAGTTGCGCCTTGTTGAGACGGTTATTATCTTCATTCCATTATGATATACTTCGGGAGGATAAATCGCTATTTTATCGGCGATTATCACTACATTAGGACTTTTGCACTTTTGGGGGTCAAGTCCAAGGTCCCCCTCACCACGAGAGATAACAATCCTTATATATCCATCTCTAAGATTATTTGCCCTAACCGTTTCAATTGTAGCCTCCACCAATTCATCCTGAGTTAGAGGAGGTTCCAAGGCTATCGCTAAGGCTGAATAGAAAAGGCGTTCAATGTGTTCTCTAAGCTTGAATATCCTGCCATTATAGATTCTGATTCCTTCAAAAACGCCGTCACCGTAGAGAAAACCGTGGTCGAAAACGGAAACCTTCGCTTCTTCCTTTGGTACCAGTTTGCCATTAAGATATACTAACATTTTCCAACCTCCTAATTATCTAATCATTTGTCTTTTCCCAAGAGTGATAGGATATATTGAATACCTTCCCGGAGCTCTGTGTGGGTTATGCTACCACCTTTGAAGTCCGTTTGGAGAAGCTTGTTCATTTCTTGAAGCATCTCCATCCTCGTCCTACCACTTGCGAACCACTGGTCTATGTTACTTTTGAGCTTTGCTATCCTTATCTGGGGGATTTTCCTCACCTTATCTTCAAGCCAAGCAAGAACCTCGGAGACGGAACTTGTTCGCAAATCCTCCTCCTGCTCCTGCCCCAATGCCTCAAAGGTATCGGTTGCAGGGCGATAATAAACACTGAACTGATTGGTAGAGCCTCCTGGGGTTTCATAGACGAGGGAGAGAATATAGGCGGAATCCTCTCCTTCGCCCCAATTATGGCTCTCCCAACGGAGATTGCCATAGGTTACTAAACCTTGAAAAGGGCTGAATTTTTCTTTAACTGCTTCAAGGAATTCTTCCCATTTCATATTGATGATTAAATAAATTTTAGACGGATAAGCACGGTAGGTCAAGTTAAGGGTTATAAAAAGTTGTTTATTTAGTTAGAAAAAGTTTCAGGAAGATAAAGGGAGTTTACTTTTTCCGAAATTGGGGAGACTGTTCATTTACCAGTTTAATTATTTTTGTGGAAAAGCGATGATTTGACGATTTTCTCCAAATACTACATAATTAAAGAGAGCAAAAATGATAATTCCCCTACCTGAAGGTGATGTTTAGACGCTGAAACTTGGTTGTTTCACAGACGAGATTTCGCAGGACCTTTTAGAAGCGATAGAGGTAATGAAGGAGTTCGGCGTTCAGTACGCCGAGCTACGTTCTGTATGGGGTAGGAATATATTGGATATGGGTATGGACGAGCTTCAAAGGGTAAAGAACGTTTTGCAGGATAACGGTCTGAAGGTTTCCTGTATTGCTTCTCCCCTCTTCAAATGCCACCTTTTCCAGGAGGATAAGCCTCTTGGGGACCTTCATCTCGCCAAAGAACGTTCACTTGACGAGCAGTGGGAAATCCTTCACCGGTCCCTTCAACTCGCCCACTTCTTCAATGCACCTATAGTGAGGACTTTTTCATTCTGGAGAATCCAGGAACCTACTGTGGAAATCTTTCAGAGAATTGCTCCCTACCTGAAAAGAGCCGCAGAAGAGGCAGAAAAAGAGGGTCTCATTCTTGCACTTGAAAACGAACATTCCTGCTTCGCTGGTTCAGGTGAGGAAACTGCGACCCTTCTTTCCCTCATTGATTCTCCCTACTTAAAGGTTATATGGGACCCCGGCAACGCCTTTTTTGCTGGTGAGGTTCCTTATCCAGATGGATATGAGAAAGTAAAAGACTATATAGTTCATATCCATATAAAGGACGCTCGTTTAAATAAGCAGACAAATCAACCTGAGTGGGCATTGATAGGCGAAGGAGAGATAGATTTCCCCGCCCAATTCCAGAGATTAAAGGAAGAGGGATATGATGGGGTGGTTTCGCTGGAGACACATTTGTCCCCACCAAAAGAATCATCTCGTCTCGCTCTCCAGCGTCTCTCCGCTATGATTTGAAAAGGAGGTAATATATGTCGATAAGCAAGTTAAGAAAAACGGTCCAAAAGAGGATAAAGGTTGCCAGCTGGATTCTGGCGGGACTATTCTTCTTGTCCATTCCAGCTTATTTTTCATGGGGAGGAGGTGGGTTGTTCGGCTCAAGGGGAATTGAAAGCGGAGATATAGGGAAGGTAAATGGGATAAAGATTACTGGCGATATTTTTGAGAAGATTTTTAACCAAGAAAAGGAAAAATACCCCTTCGCCAGTAGCCCCGATTCACAGCTCTATCTACGCCTGGAAGTCTTCAATAATATAGTTGATGATATAATCCTCTCCCAGGCGATCAAAAAGGAACGGATAAAGGTCTCCGATAGGGATGTGGAGAAATATATTCAGCAACTTATAAATGAAGAAGTGGAAAGAGCGAAAAAAGAGAGTAAAGCAAAAAAATTTGATGAAAAATCATATAGAGAAAGACTCAGAAGTGAATTAGAAAAGCAAAAAGATGTTTTAAAAAGGGAATTAATCTTTAAAAAACTAAAAGAGAAAGTGGAATCCAGAGTTAAAGTAACCGAGGAGGACCTTAAAAACTCCTACAAAGAGGTCCACTTGAGAGCAATAAAAGTGAATAGCGAGCAAGAAGCTCAACAGCTTTTGGAAAAAGCGAAGGGTCAGGATTTCGCAACACTCGCCAAGCAATATCCTTCCTCCAAGAAAAATGGCGGTGATATGGGCTGGCTTCCCATAGAGGCTTTCCCACCTGATGTCCAGAATAAGATTAAAAGTATGCAAAAGGGAGATATTGGAATCCTTCGGCTCGGTGGTTCTTACTTCGTAGCGAAGCTTGAAGACGAGAGGTTGAACCTCCCCAAGGATTTCGAGAAGAACAAGGAAAAACTCCTCAAATCCTATGAAGAAAGAAAAAAACAAAGCGCACTTCAGGACTATTTATATGACCTCAAGAGCAAAGCCAACATCCAGATATATGACCCCCTGCTCAAGGCAGCACAAGCACTCCAAAGTGGCGATTATAATAAAGCGAAGCAATTCATCCAAGAAGGGCTGAAGCTCTATCACGATGACCCTAATCTTCTCTATGCGTTAGCTACGGTCTACGAGAAAGAAGGTAAGGAAGATGAAGCTCTAAAGCTCTATGAACGGGTAGCCAACCAGGTGTATATGGGACAGGCGTTCTATAGAATGGGAACGATTTTAGAGAAAAGGGGTAAAACTAAAGAAGCTGTAGAAGCATATAAGAAAGCATCTCAATACACAGGTCCAGATATACTAACCCATTACGCTTTAAAGGAAAAATTCGCCAAATTCGGACTTTCTCAGGAAAAGAAAAAAGAAGAGGAAATTATAAACCGTCTATCAGCCTCTCAGAGAGCAATTATAGGAGGTGGAAATGCTCCATAAGAAAGCCCTTCCACTGAAGGAAGAAACGATAACCGACAATATGGAGGAGCTCCTTGCAGTCCTCCCACCGGATATAAGTCAATGGCTGAAGGGCTTCTCTAACCTTGAGGACCTCCTTGAGGTGATAATGGACTACGGCAGATATGTGGAGGCTCGCTTCCCGGATACGAGCATCATCTGGACTGAGAGAAGGAAAGTAACAAAGGAAGATATAGAATGGGTCGTCTCTCGGATAGGGGCATTTGGTAAGGATAATCGGGCAGGAATTAATGGCACCCTCCACAGAATCTCCGCTATAAGAAATAGGAATGGGGATATAATCGGGCTTACATTGAGGGTTGGAAGGGCAGTTTATGGGACTATAGATATAATCAGGGATGTGATAGAGACAGGTAAGAGTATCCTCCTTTTAGGGCGTCCCGGGGTTGGCAAGACGACGAAGCTGAGGGAGGTCGCGAGGGTCCTCGCCGATGAACTGCATAAGAGGGTCATCGTTGTTGACACCTCAAATGAAATAGCAGGAGACGGCGATATCCCACATCCAGCCATCGGTGGAGCAAGAAGGATGCAAGTCCCTTCCCCTGAGCTTCAACACGCAGTTATGATTGAAGCCGTGGAAAACCATATGCCTGAGGTAATAGTAATAGATGAAATAGGAACTGAGCAAGAAGCCTATGCAGCACGCACCATCGCTGAGAGAGGTGTCCAATTGATTGCTACTGCTCACGGGAATACACTTGAGAACCTTCTCCTTAACCCCACCCTATCTGACCTTGTGGGAGGAGTGCAGGTCGTCACCCTGAGCGATGAGGAATCCAAAAGACGAGGAACCCAAAAGACTATAATGGAGCGAAAAGCTCCTCCTACATTTGATATAGTGATAGAGATAATGGATATGGACAGGCTTGCTATCCATCACGATGTAGCGAAGACCGTGGATATGATGCTCAAAGGAATTCCCCCTCAACCTGAGATAAGGATGAGAACCCCGGAGGGAAAGATAGAGGTTATCCAGGCACCAAAGCTTAAGGAAGAGGCGGAAATAACGCCTTCCACCACGGGTCCAGTCCGTCCAAAGCGCATTTTCCCCTATGGGGTAAGCAGGAACAAACTGGAAAAGGCATTGAGGGACCTTCACCTACCTGCACATATCACCAAGAATCTAAAGGAAGCAGATGTTATCCTTACTCTCAACGCACATCAACGGAAGGGGAGGCTAAGCGAGGCGGAAAGATTAGGCTTGCCAATATATGCCGTTAAGTCCAATACTTATTCACAAATAGCAAGCAAGTTAAAGGAAATCTTCAAGGCAGATGAATTGGCAGTGGAAGAGAAAGCATTAAGGGAAACGGAACAAGCGATAGCCCATGTCCTAGCTACAGGTGAACCGGTAGAGCTTTCTCCCCAAAACGCATATATCCGTCATCTCCAGCATCAGTTAGCACAAGCCTATGGGCTTCGCTCCGAAAGCAGTGGGGTTGAGCCCTATAGAAGGGTCCGGATTTGGAAAGAATAAAAAATCGCAGTTGACTTTATCGTCGTTGCTTTTATAATTTGAAATTGGTGGGGCTGTAGCTCAGGGGGAGAGCGTTTCCTTGGCATGGAAAAGGTCGTGGGTTCGAGTCCCACCAGCTCCACCAATTTTCAATTATGGAAAAGAAAAACATAATGATTTCAGGACTGCCAGGCGCTGGGAAAACCTCCCTTCTTAAGGCAATCCTTCCCCACTTATCGCTTTCTGCTGGTGGCTTTATAAGCGAAGAGCTTAGAGAAGAAGGGGAAAGGGTTGGTTTCTCATTGCTCACCCTTGAGGGAAAAAGGGGCATCCTTGCCCATAAACACAGATTTACTCCCCATCGTTTCGGCAAATATTACATCAATCTTGTGGATTTAGAGCAAATAGCCGTAAAATCAATTGAGGATGCCATTCAAAACAAAGATATTATAATCATAGATGAGATAGGTAAAATGGAACTTTTATCCCCTCTTTTCCGCCAGATAGTTATAAAAGCACTTGATAGCCCGAAGCCTGTAATTGCAACCTTACATCGGGCGAATGACCCGTTTCTCAATTCCATAAGGGCGAGGGAAGATACCATCGTCTTTTGGCTTACCCCAAATAATAGGGAGCAAATATTCCAAAAAATCCTCTCTCTATGCAGTGAGAAATGAGAAAGGTTCTTCATCTTTTTTCTGTTGTATTTCTCGTGTTTATTCCACTGCTCGCCCAGAAGTCCTCTCCACCCGAGATCGTCATTGTAGCTGCCATACTTCCCGAAGGAGAAGATGTTGGCATCGCTTTTTCACGCCTTATTCCTCATAACCAGGTAGAAGCTTATATTCAAAGGTTGGCATCTTTGGGCAATAGGAATGTGGAAAACCTTCAAATACGTGATGAGGAAGGCAAAACCAGTGCTCACTTTCTACTTAAGGGAGGAAATCGGTGGTCTGAAGATAGACCGTATGTGCAACTTTTCATCAATTCTTTTCCTGATATTAATTCCCTTTTCATAGTCCTATTCCCTCTCAGAAAAATAGAAAACAGTCTTCCCTTGCATTTTGAAAACGAAGACATTATCATTAGAAACTTGGGAATGAGAAAATTCAATTACGAGGTCAGACATAAAAAAGAGATGACCTCACCAATATCTCTGTATTCCACTTGGGAGAGGACAAGATTTCCTCTTTTTTCATTTGCTGTTTTGGTGGTAAGTGTTCTTGCTATCCTGTTGGGAAGGAGGAGAAAAAAGAGATGACAACGCTCAATGCATTTGATATTTTGAGCATAGGAGTGGAAAGAAAGGCTTCCGATATATACATAAAGGCAGGTAGTCCACCGGCAATGCGTATCACCGGTATCGTTCGCTTCCTTGAAAATGCTCCCGTTTTGACTCCCGAAGATACCGCTCGTCTTGCCAGGGAGATAATGAACGATGAACAATGGGAAGAGCTGAACCGAACCCACGAGATAGATATGGCATTCACCTGGGAGGGTCGCTCCAGATTCAGGGTAAACGGTTATTTCCAAAGAGGGAGTATCGGTTTGGTAATCCGTGTCATTCCTTTGAAGGTGGCTTCAATAGAGGAGTTGATGCTACCCCCCGTTTTAAAGGATATAGCAAATACACGCCAGGGTCTTGTTCTCGTCACAGGCCCCACTGGCTGTGGAAAATCCACCACGCTTGCAGCGATGATAAATTATATAAACGAGACGAGACCTTGCAAAATAGTCACAATTGAAGAACCTATAGAATACATCTACGAGGATAAGATGGCGGTGATAAGTCAAAGGGAAGTTGGTATAGATACTTCTTCCTTCCAGGAAGCACTACGCCGTGTGGTTCGCCAGAATCCCGATGTCATATTGATAGGTGAGATGAGAGATATAGAATCCTTCAATGTCGCCCTCACTGCTTCCGAGACTGGACATTTGGTATTCTCCACTGTCCATACTTCCTCCGCCGTTGAAACCCTTGACAGAATCGTCAATATGTTTCCACCACCCGATAAGCCACAGATATCTATGCGGCTTGCAGGTTCTTTAAGGGCAATCCTCTCCCAAAAGTTAATCCCCACCGTGGATAAGTCGCGCCTTGTTCCCGCAGTTGAAGTTCTTGTCTGCACACCAACTGTTTCAAAGTACATAGAGGAAGGTAGATTTGGACATATTTACCAGCTGATGACCGAGGGTGGCTTTTGGGGAATGCAGACGATGAATCAAGCTCTTTACAAACTTTATAAGGAAGGTTATATCAGTGAAGAGGAAGCTCTCGCTAATGCGGGGGTTCTTTCCGAAATGCGTCAAATTCTTAGAAAAGGCTAAAAGGAGGTGCCAATGCTTTGGCGTACCCATATTCACTGGATGATTTGTTGAGAATGACGGTTGAAAGAGATGCTTCCGACCTTCATTTGAAGGTCGGACGTCCCCCTGTTATCCGTATCTACGGAGACCTTGTAGAAACTAATTTCCCTCCTCTCAGTCCAGAAGATGCGCGAGACCTTATATATTCCATCCTGTCCGAGGAGCAAAGGAAAAGATTTGAGAGCCAGTGGGAATTGGACCTCGCCTATCATATTCCCGGTTTAGCAAGATTCAGGGTAAACATCTACAAGCAAAGGGGTTATATCGCCGCAGCAATGCGAATGATTCCCTTCCATATCAAGACAATAGATGAGCTTCTTCTCCCCCAGGTTCTCAAACAGATAGCTATGCGTCCTCGTGGCTTGATCCTCGTTACAGGTCCTACTGGTTCGGGTAAATCAACCACTCTTGCAGCGATGCTCCAGCATATCAATATGAATAAACGCGCTCATATAATAACGATTGAGGAGCCTATAGAATTTCTCTTTCAGGACAAGCTGAGTTTCTTCGAGCAAAGGGAAGTAGGGCAGGATACGAAATCTTACGCCGCCGCTCTGCGCCACATACTCCGCCAGAATCCAGATATAATACTCGTGGGCGAGATGCGCGACCTGGAAACGATAAGCCTGGCAATCAGGGCAGCCGAAACCGGTCATCTCGTCCTCTCAACTCTCCACACCATTGATACCCCCCAAACGGTGGACAGGATAATAGATGTTTTCCCTCCCGAGCAGCAAGAACAGATAAGAACCCAGCTTTCTATGACCCTTGTCGCTTGTATTTCCCAATCGCTTCTTCCCAGAGCGGACAAACCCGGTAGAATTGCAGCTGTCGAAGTCCTCATTGCAATTCCCTCCATTCGCGCCCTTATAAGAGAGGGGAAGACGCATCAAATTTACTCCCTCCTCCAAACGGGAACGGAATACGGGATGTTTTCAATGGATATGCATCTGCTTGAATTATATAAAGCGGGTCTTGTTACCTATGAGGCTGCTCTCTCCAAGGCACAGAATCCCTCTGAATTTGAGCAAAGAGCAAGGGCATTTCGCCCTGCGAGGGCTTAAATAAGTTCCATTACTGGGAGGTGTCAATGTATGAAACCGTTAGATAAAATGCACAATCTACTCCAACAAGTGAAGGAACGAGATGGTTCCGACCTAATATTGAAAGCAGATACCCCCCCGATATTTCGCATATATGGCGACCTTATGACGAATGATGAACCTCCATTATCCGCCGAAGAGGTAAGGGAACTCGCCTATTCCATCCTAACGGATGAGCAAAGAAGAAGATTTGAAGATGAATGGGAACTTGACCTCGCTTATGAGGCGCCCGGAATCGCTCGTTTTCGCGTTAATCTATTCATCCAGAGGGGCAATGTGGGCGCAGCTTTCCGACTCATTCCCTATCATATAATGAGTATGGAGGAGATAGGGATACCGGAGGTAGTTAAGAGCTTCTGCGAACGTCCAAGGGGAATTGTAATTGTCACAGGTCCTGCTGGCTCCGGCAAATCCACCACACTGGCTGCTATGCTGGATTATATAAACAGCAATTTCCCCCTCCATATTGTTACCATTGAAGACCCCATTGAGTTTCTCCACCAGGATAAAAAAGGATTGGTTTCCCAAAGAGAGGTTGGTTCAGATACGCATTCTTTCCCCAATGCTCTCAAATATGTTCTCCGTCAGGACCCCGATGTAATAATGGTAGGAGAAATGCGCGACCTTGAGACGATTGCCCTGTCCTTAATCGCAGCCGAAACGGGACACCTCGTCTTCTCAACACTCCACACCCCGGATGCAGTTCAAACAGTTGATAGAGTGATAGATATCTTCCCTCCCAGCCAGCAGCCCCAAATAAGAACACAATTAGCTTCTAACCTCATAGGCATCATCTGCCAGACACTAGTTAAGAGAGCCGATGGTAAGGGTAGAGTAGCCGCATTTGAGATACTCGTTGGTACCCCTGGTGTAAGAGGGTTGATCAGGGATTCTAAAAACTACCAAATCAATTCTCTGCTTCAGACAGGGATGAAACAAGGTATGATGACATTAGACCAGCATTTAGCTCAGTTGGTGAAGAGAGGAGTGATAACGAAGGAGGAGGCTTTAAGCAGGGTTAAGGAACCTCGCGAATTTGAGG
>JACIXQ010000028.1:22420-27152 GCA_014360465.1 bacterium | reverse complement strand
TATCCTCTGGCAAAGTGAAGTAGGGAGCAAGGCGGTCTTTTATCCTCGCTTCAGCGTTTTCTATCGCCCCATTTATCTGGGTGGAAGTAAATCCATAGCTGTCCCAGTCGTGGATGAATGCCTTGATATCGTCAGCGGTTATCCACGCCAATTACTTTTTGCCTCCCTTTTTGGGTTTTTCCTCCTCCACTGCTTCAGCGAGCTCAAGCTGGATGAGTTCTTCCGCTTGCTCATCTGGTAGCTCAAGCTCACTGCCCTCGGGGTAGTTATTTGCCCCGATTGTCAATGCTCCTTTTAGACGAACCTTCATTTTCATCACCTTCCTTATATCGTGGTTTTATCGGCAGGGTAGCGGTAGGCGGGGAATATTCAGGTTTTGGCGTCCTGCTTATCCTCGCCTTTCTCTTTGACATCTTCCGCTACTCCTTCCGCAATTAGGCTATCTCGCAGAGCATCAGGGACATCCAAGATGTCCCCTTGCTTCACTTTTGCCCTGCCTAATACATAATCGGTCTTAAATTTGACCTTCATTTTTATCACCTTCCTCTTCTGTCAGTATCTCAACTACATCCTGTGTTAACAGGATGCTCGCTAATGCCTCGGGGACTTCATAAATATCCCCTCTCTTCGCTTCCTTGCCGTCATACCATATCCAGCTTTGAAGGAAGCGAACTTTTGGCATTTTTCCTCCTTTCTTTTTTCAGCAAGGGGAAGGCGTGGAGGGGAAGGAGGTGCCCGAGGAACCCTCCTACCTTCCCCTTACCCCTATCTACCAGCCTTTACTATGCTACTGTGGCTATGACTATCCAGTTGGGATGGTAGATAACAGGCAAGCCATACTCCCCTACAACTACCCAGACACCTGCGGGGTCGTCTTCGGTATAGGTGTAGACGAACCGCCCAGGCTTGTGATTGTTGTAGAGGCTGGGTGCCTGCCTGAACCCGCCGAGCCTATCCCCAGCGTCTCCCAACGCCATCAGGATGAACTTGCCATCGGGAACGAATTTGGCGGTGGTTGAACCATCCAAATCGGTATAGAGCTGGTTATAGACATAGAGACGCTCTATGCCCAAGATGGTAGCGTAAATGGTGGGGTCTGCGGGGTTGACGATATTCGTCTGGAGCAAGTTCCTGATGGCGGCGTTATTGAGGATGTAGGCGAAGGTAGTGGAGTTGCATAGTCCAACGATGCGTGTGCCTCCGTTTTGCTCTATCAGTGTCCTCCAAGCCAAGAGGTTCCCGATAACATCAGCGGTAGAGGTGGAACTCCAAAGCGGACTGGCTGTTGGCTTGTTCGTGCTACCAGGAACACCATAGTCAACGGAGAAGGAATAGCCTCCCGTCTCCGCATAGGCGATTGCCCCAGTGGTCAGAGCCTTCATTATCAGCCATTCCTTCTCAAGGTCAACTTGGCGTGATAGCCTCGCCACCGCCTCCGCCACCTGCTTCTCCGCCTGTGCGGATAGCGTCCCTGGGTAGCGGAGATATTCAAGGATGCTCTCTGTGAGTAGCATCTTCGCTTTGATGAAGGCTGAAGGTGCGCTCTTTACCTCCTGTGCTTGGAAGGGAATTATCTTCGCCTCGCCATCACGGGGGACAAGCCCAGCTCTCTGCCTACCTCTATCCAAGACCTCCCATTGGAAGGTATCGGTGAAGTCTGGCTCATCGGGTAGAAGCTGGGAGCCCAGAAGGTTAGGCTTCGGCAGAGCGTCAACTACCTTCTGAAGGACAACGGGTCGCAGTTGCGGATAATCCTGTATCGTGGTGATTGCCATTTATCTATTCACCTCCTCTCTTATCACAGGAAGATTATCTGACCTTTGAGGTCAGCCTTTCCGTTGGCATCCAATCCAGTGAGCTGGGATGCGTAAACGATGCAGTGGACATACATAAAGGTGCCCACATCGGAGCTCGTCGCATCCACATCCTCACCGAGGATGCCCACCGCCGTCTGGCGTCCGTCCGTTGCGCTATCGTCATAAGGTCCATATTTGCCAGAGGCGGTTATCTTGCCCAGGACAGTGCCAGCGGACAGCTTGTCCCATACCTGTTGTTCATTAATGTATCCGCAGGCTATGGTTATCGGTATTCTGACCTCTGTCCCGTGTTCTGATGCCAAAAATCTCGCTGGTGCCGCCATAATTCACATCACCTCCATAGTTTTTTATTTTTCCGTTGAGATAGGCGTGGATGGGATGATATAACTCGCCATCCGCCTCGCTATCTCTTCCGCCATCTTTGCCTCTTCCTCTTCAGGAGATAGCGATTTGGATTTCTCCTCAAAGAGGTCAAGGCTGGGTCGCTCAAGGAGAAGCTGGACAGCCTTCTCCAGAGCATCCTCATCAAGTGCGAGGAGATATTCCGCCCAGCGTTCCTTCTCGGCTGGCAGGAGCTTGCCCTTCTCTATGGCTGAATGGATAACCGCCCAGATGCGTCGCTCTTTCTCTTCAGCCATCTTCTTCTTCAACTCTCCCTCAAGCTCCTCAAGCCTTGCCTTGAGCTGTGCGTTCTCCTCTTCCAACGCCTTGAGCTTCATTTCAAGCTCTTGGGTCATCGTCTCATCATCTCCTCCTTTCTCTATAAGCTCGGAAAACTCTGGTGGCTCCCGATTGAATTCCTCATAGTGGCGTGCGAGATGGTTATAGACGGCTCGCTTCTCATCTTCAGGGATTTGGACGCCGCCTCTTGCCCCTTTGAGAGCCGCCATCGCCGCCGCCACGCCTCGCCAGACACAGGCAAACCTTCCGTTGACTATATCGTGATGGGGTAGCTTATAAGCTCCGAAATTATCAGCGTTCTCTGGGTCATACCAAGCGAAGGCTTCCCTGAATTTGCCCCAATCTATTTTGTCCTTTTCCCCTGAACCATCGCTTGATGCCCACTGCGCTATCCTACCCACAGCCCTGTCTGCATCCCATTGAGCATCTTCAACGAGGGTATATTCTACTGTGTGCTTTACCGCTGAGAGCTCAATGATATCGCTTTTCTCGGCTTCCTCGGCGAGGCTTTTGAACCTCTCGGAAAGCCATCCAAAAGCCGAAACAATCGCATCCTTTAACACTTGAATCATCACCTCCTTTCCATTCAAGATTTTCTCGAAAAAACGAGCCACTTCCAGTCCTTTGATTTTCTTGACTTGGGGGTGAGCTACAATCGCAACCGCCCTCAATGCCTTGCCGTGGGAATTGCCCTCTTCATCGGTGAAATCAAGGTAAATCTCACAGGATACCTTCTTCCAAGTGCCCCTCACTATCTTCTCATAAGCCACAGGCTCGGTTATCTCCGCATCGGCATAGAGGCTTCCATTTTGGATATACACATCAGTTATCCAGCCTATTATTGCGTCTGCTTCATCAGTATGGTCAACTTTTAGGGGGACATCCAAGCCAACGAGTTCCTTCAGCTTTTTGAAATTCTCCGCTATCTGCTGGACATCAGCATCGGTGAATTGGATGCCCCTATATGTGCCAGGTGCGAATATCTCAATGCCGTAGATTTTGCGTTTCTCATTATCGTGCTCGGAGAAGGAGATAAGCCGAGCAGGAGATAGGAAAATGTTTGGAAATTTTCTTGGCATAAATTTCCTCCTTACGATGGTCTCTATATGATGAGGATGGAGTAAGTGGTTTTTGACTACCAGTTACATTTAATTTTGCTTTTCTCTTATTTCGCTTTTAAAATTTATTTGAGAATAATTTTCAAAAAAGAGGTGAAGATGATGCCGAGGAGAGGACCGTTTGGACCGCCCTGGTGGCATCCCTGGTTCAAGAATTGTGGTTGTAGAATAACTGGACCGCGGGAGGTCATCTTGCAGGTTCTTTCTGAGATGCCTGGTCATCCCAGTGCCGATGAGATATATCTTTCGGTCAAGAAGCTTTATCCCCAGATTGGACTGGCCACGGTCTACCGCACCCTTGACCTGCTCGCAAATCTGGGGCTCGTTCATAAATTGGATTTTGGGGAGGGGAGAGCGAGGTATGAACTGGCAAAGGGTCCGGGAACGAAGGGGCATCACCATCATTTAATCTGCATTCGCTGTCAGAAGGTGGTGGATTACGCGGATTTCACGGATGAAGAGAGGGAATTTCTGGAGAAGGTGGAGAAATCTCTTTCCGAGAAATACAATTTTCAGATAACCGACCATCTCATTCAATTTTATGGCATATGTGAGGAATGCCGAAGGAGAGAAGGGGAAGAGAAGTAAATCCTTAATAAGGATATAGACCCTCTTTGAGCTTCTTTCTAAAATTTTGATTTTCCTAACCAGCGTATTTGACACCCTTTTTATTTTCGTTATAATTATTATTGATAATCATTATCAATAGAAAAGGAGGTGATAGTTATGTTTGGAGGATTTGGCAGAGGTTGGCGCCATTGGTGGCGCCTCACTGGATTACCCGGCTGGGCGAGAGCGGCGAGAGGGTTGCCTGCCTGGGGAAGTGGTTATTGCTGGTGGTATCCCTTTTGGACGGGGTTTCCCACTCGTGAGGAGGAGAAGTCGCTTTTGAAAGAGCAAGCGGAGCAGCTGAAGCAGGTTTTAGCGGATATTGAGAAGCGTCTGGAGGAATTGGAGAAGAAGTCTGAAGAGTAGGGATAGCTGTCAGATGGGCGGGGTATTCACCCCGCCCATCTGACGGAAAGAATTATTCCAAAAGCTCAAAATCTATCTGGGAGAGCCAGAGATTTCTGTCCTCTGGAGGTTTCCAAAGGTCGTTTATGAAGCTGATATGAA
>JACIXQ010000028.1:0-22410 GCA_014360465.1 bacterium | reverse complement strand
AAGAGTGTGTTTTCCAGCGGGAAGCTCGGCAATTATTGAGTGGGGAGTCCAATCCTCACCCTTACATTCAACCCTTCCTATCTCCTTTCCATCTAATTCTAAAACAACGATTGGATAAATCCCTTCCGCAGGCGTTCCCCTTGCCCAGAGAGTTATCCTATATCGTCCAGCCTTCCCTATCTCTATCTCGCTCTCAAGGGTTCCGTTTGAGGGTAGAGAAATAAAATTTTCTTCTCGCTGGAAGAATGGAATCTCTCCCACAGGTTGCATTTTTTCCGCCTTCAAAACGCTTACCTTACCCACCAGCTTACAGGTGGCTCCCAGAGCGGTCGAAAGGCTGGTGATGAATCTTCTCGCTTTCAAACCGTTACCACTTGGAGCTTCATCCCAACGGATGGTGTTCAGAACAAGGCGTCCCTTTCCGATAGGAATTGCGACAAGTGCAGGAGGAGAAGTTAGCACCTCCATAGTTTTCTTGTCTTTTGTTAAGGCTAACGAGAAACTCTTCACCCAGAGGTTGCGGTCCTCAGGAGGACCATAAGCATCGTTGATAAACGCTATTCCTAGACGATGTTTTCCTGCCCTAACTGGGAAGGAACAAGTATATGTGTTAAGACTTTCCTCTCCCACATAAAGCATGCCGACCCTTTCCCCATCTATGGAAATCTCAACAAGGGGATAAACACCTCCAACAGGTGTCCCTCTTGCTGTCAAGCCGAAGTTATAGGTCCCTGAGGCGGGGAAATCTATCTCCCATTCAACCCTTCCATTTGAGAAGAAGGCGAGTTCGTCCTGCTCAATGGATATGTTTACCCCTTGGGGAATTTTACTTCCCTTGGTAGCGGGATATTCTTTCGCCCCGCTCGGGGCTATCCTTGAGCTGAAGACCCCATCGGCTGTATCCATAGATAAGAGACTGGGTTGCCACCAGGGTCCGGTTGGTGTAGCGAGCCAATAAAGGTCTTCCCTTGAAATGAAGGAAAGGAGCTCGCCCTTATTTTCCGCTCTCAAAACAGGACCTCTATAAGGCTGTAAGTTTATCCCCAGCCCGGGTATTGATGAAAGAGAAGATGCATCTGGACGATGCCAGAGCACTTGCCCTCCTGCTTCCATAAATGCTCTTAATTTCTCCCAGTTTTGGGACACTGCCTCGCCATTCCCTTGAATTATGAGAAGTTGGACATCGGGATATCTGAGGTTCGCCCAATCTCGGAGGGGTTTAAAGTCAAATCGCAAGGAGCTGAGCAGTCGCTGGAGGGATTCGGAGGCAAGGCAAAGTGTTTCGCCAGCGGGAGGCTTGTAATTTGATAGATAGTTAATAATTCTGCTAAGAAGAATGCCTGCCATCGGTTCGCTCGTCAGCTTGCTTGCTACCCTCAACTGACAGATGACCATAGAGCCTTTGCCAATTCTGAGCTCGAGCAATGGCGAATGATATATTCCTCTTGCTGAGCCGGTCACTACGAGAGGAAGAGAACCCGCCAGAGCTGGTCTCACTGGTTCATTCAAGCTGACGAGGTTATCGCCTCGCCACCATCGTAGGTCCTCGGCGGTTATGCCTTGCAGGATGGGATGGTCAGAAATAAGGGGAAAACTGAAAGTTGAGGATTGGTTCTCAAAAGTCACAGGGAGCCAGTCTTCAGCGGAGGGGGATTGTTCAAGTACAAGTACCTTTCCTCCCTCGCTTACTTTCCCTGCCAACCATTGCCCACCACCTGTCTCTTCTCCAATAACGGCTTTCTCCTCTTTTTCAAGAGCATCGGGAGCAATTATTAAAATCTCATCGCCTTGCCAATCGTAGAGGTTATCTATTTGCTTAAATATCAAACCGGTTTCTTTGAGAAGAGGAGCAAGTTTACCCTTTGGGTCGTAAAGGGTTATGGGAACTTGCGATAAGAGGATTTTTGAGAGGGGAGGAAATACCTCTATGTTGTAATCTTCCTTGAAGGAAGGGGCATCGTGAGCTTCAAGGGTCAATCTAAGGGTGAACTTTTTCCTTGTATTAACTTTTGGTAAGGGGATATTTATCGTTAGTTCAATGTGGGCGCCGCTCTTCATTAAGAGTGTTTTTTCTCCTTCCGCAATCGTTTCTTGCCTGTCTAACAATCGCCAGCGGAAGAGGACCTTGGGGAGGTCCTTCATCGTATCGTTGAATAGCTCCACTGTTCTTTTGATTGTCTCCCCCGAGAAGAAGCGGGAGTCATATTCTCGCAAGAAAGCTGCTAAGGGGCGATACATATCACGCTGGGCTACCCAACAAGGATTTCTTTCATCAAGTGGACCTTGTTCAATGACGGTCCAGGGAGAGTGACCGCTTACATCGTAGTGGCGATAGGCAAGAATCTGCATTCTCCATGCTAAAGCTTTGCCAAGCGTGCGGTAGGTTTGATGGTCTATGTAGGCGGAGTCGCCAAAGAAGATTGTGTGAGGCGCAGGGTCACGAGATGGAACCCAGAGGTATTCCCCTATGTAGAGTGGTTTCTTGTGGTCCCACAAAAAGAGCCCCTTCCAGAAGATACCGCCACCACCTCCTCCATAGCGGGGTTGCTCCATCCAGTACGCATCGTTTGGCCAGAGGCGCCTTTCGGGATACTCGTTGGGATAATGGATGCCTATGACATCGGTGACGCCTCCGGGGTCTCCATCCGATTCGTATGTTATTGGACGGGTTGGGTCTTCAGATTTGACGAGCCTGCCCATCCTTGCCAGATTCTCCTCTGTTTCGGGGAAGTTCTCGTTAACTCTTGAGCCAGTAAACTCATTTTCCAGGCTCCACATTACGACGGAGGCGTGATTGTAGAGATGGTGAACCATTGAACGAAGATGCTCTGCATAGTTCTCCCAGAATTGAGGGTCAAATACCCGATAGGTGGTGTCATCGTTCCAGATAGCTGCTTCTGGTATCATCATCAAACCAAGTTCATCCGCTACCTCGTAGTAGATGTCCTGCCAGGGTTGGGTATGGGTACGGAAGGCTACTGCGTTCATTTTCTTCAGAGCGGTTATCTGCTCGGCGACGAATTCCCTTGATACACCCTGTGTCGGTGGCCACCAGGAGGAAGCGAGGAAGTGTACTTTCTTTCCATTGAGGTAGAAATCACCATCTTGTGTCCAGAGTTCCCTGTAGCCGAAGCGTTCTCTTAGAACATCGCCTCCTGACTGGTCAATCCGTAGTTCAAGGATATAAAGGTTCGGAGTATAAGGAGACCAGGTATCAAGGGGCGGTTTATCAAGATGAAGGGTCAGAGAACTTGTTTCACCTGGAGGAATTGAAAGTTGTGCGGGAGGAAAGCTGGCAAGAGCCTTTCCCTTTATTCCCCATTGTCCTTCTTTATCCCTTCCCTTGCCATTCCAGCGATAGATATCGCCTTTAAGGACGATGTTCTGCTTTTCCTTTCCTGCGTTTGTAATTTTCACCTCTACTTCCAATTTATTCTGGCGGATTGAGGGGCGGATAAGGGTTTCTTTAATATAAACTGGTGGAACAGCGAGCAGGTAAACGCTGTTCCAAATTCCATACTGGTAGAAATGTCCGCCGATGGGAGAGATAACTCTGTCTTGGGGAATTTCTCTAAGCTCTATATTGCGGGCTCTCTGAAGAGCTTCAAAATCAACTTTTTCTCCAACGAAGACGCCTGTCCAGTCGTGGACGCCGACTAATATTTCGTTCTCAGCCCCGAAGCGGACGGCGTGAGTTATGTCCAGTTCAAAGGCATCATAGCCATTGAAACAGCCGCCAACATTTTTTCCATTGACGATGACTCTGCTATTGTATTTCACTCCGCCAAAACGCAGGATGATGCGCTGCGAGCTCCACTCTTTTGGCAGGATGAATTTTCTCCGAAACCAGGCTCTTTCGTAGTTGTAGCCGTAGAGGGTGCCAGGGATATTAATAATCTGCCAGCCGGAGGTGGGGATAGGGTCATCAAGAGAGCGAACCTTGACGAATTCCCATTTTCCATCAAGGGTAATCATCATCCTTCCCCCAAAACAGTTTCCAACAGTCCAAAGAAACAAAACAAGGATAGAAAGGCTTAGAAAGACCTTCATCCTTTTAACCTCCTTTTTTTAATAGAACTCTAAAGAAATCATCATAAAAGTCTCCAATCTTGGAATTTCTATCTCAAAGAAACCATCCATTATTTGGAAGGGTAGGGGTCTTCGTGAGGGCAGGATAGAGACAGAGGAGATTCTTTCATCGGTAATTTTTATCTTGAGTTTAATACCCTGAACCGGTATGTTCGGAAGTTCTGGTTGGAAGTTGAGGAGGTTGATGATATATCTTCCTTTTTGCTTGAACATGGTTATCTCAACAGATTTTGGTGCTTCAGCTTGGAATGATAATTCCTCACCTACGAGGGATTTCAACAATCTGAGGAAAAACGACCTGTGCCTTTCCTCGCTCATCATCTCAAGTGGACCAGCACACCATATTGCCTCCCCTTTGCCGAATTTGTTCCTCACTATTGCAGGGTAGTCCGTCATAATTCCCGGCGGGTTGGAATGGATTGAAGCGAACCTTGATACATCCGCTGGGTCGGTATAGGGAAGGCAAATCCTGGCAATGACCTCTGCTCCCTTTAGGGGTTGAGCCAAAATCTGGGAATGGAATAGAGTTAAAGGAGCCTTGGTTGTTATATCCTCAAAAAGGTCGGGAAGCTCCTGGGAAGGGCTTATGTATGTTACCCTTTCCTTCGTCTCGCCCAGAAAGGATATCCCCAGAACATCCGAGAGGAGGAAATCCCCCTTCTTTCCATTTTTATCCAGAAGGAAGGCACGATAGCTGGCGTAAAGCTTGCCACCCCTAAAGACATATTCTCTAAACGCTTCCGCTTCCTCCTCATCCACCATAAGCAAATAAGGAAGCACGATTGTTTTGAACTTATTCAATTCCTCCAGTTTGTTCTTCGTTATTATCCCAAAGGGGATGTGGTTTGTGATAAGGCTTTTGGTTGTATTCAAGGCAGAATCTAAATGGGGTTGTCTTCCCGATGTTTGAAGCACTTCCTTTTTATTATCTTGCGGGTCCCACTTTGATTCAAAGCTGAAATAAATCGCTACATCCTGGCACAATTCACCACCGATATATTCCTCGTAATCCTTAACATTGCTGAATATTTCTCCCATAGTCTCATAGACTTTCTCATTCATTGTTCCGATTGGGTCTATGGCATCTATGAAGAGGAAGGCACCACCGTTTGCTATCGCTGAGAATGTTTGGGCTTCCAGCAATTCTTTCTGCTTTGTCGTGGTGTGGTCGTTAAGGTTGATGCACCTGCTCGTCATAAACTCAAAAGGTTGGTTCGCCGTGAGATTGTAGTAGAGCTTGCAGATGAAGGATTCCTGGAGAGCACCACCGTAAAAGTCACCACCGCAATAGTCGCTCGCATTGGCTATGTTCTCTGTAACCCCCAAAACCCAGTTCGCCACGCAGGTTGAGAACTGATGCTCCACCGTTACATTTGGCTTGAGTTTTTTAACTTTCTCGGTCATAACTTTGGCGAACTCCGAAAGCCATTCCTCTCTCTTCCTTTGGAACAGGACCCATTCGGGGTTCTCCCAATCAATTATTTTCGGAGGTTCCTTGCCGGTTTCTTTAAAGAATCTTTCCCTGCAGGATTGACAGTAACAGACTATCGGCCAGAATGTCATATCAAAGAAGATACCCTCAAAATCGTAATTCACCAGAAGTTCTTCAACCTGCTGGAATGCGAAATCCCTGTAGCCCGAATTGGGACAGCAGACCCCATAGCGTCCCGTCCAAGCTCGAGCTTCCCTTCCATCCGCCAGCCTCATTCGCCAGGCAGGTTCCTTGTCATAAGCCCAATTGTTGTAGATGAGGCTGTAATAGACGACAACATTCATCCCTTCTCTGTGGCATAGCTCTATTAGCTCTCCAAGAACATCCTTTCCCCTTATACCTCTGTGCATCTTTCCCGTTCTCGTGGGCCAGTAGCAGTAGCCCACATGGGAATTGGCATAAACCATAGCAGTTGAGACCTTGGCGGTCTTAAGAAGCTCCACATATCTTCTGGGTTCAAGCTGGGAGAGGAAACTTTCATCCCAATTCTCAATATGCATATCAACGAGATTTCGCCTAAAATCCTTTTGGAACCATTTATTCATTTCTCATCCCTCATATGTAGTTTATTCCATACCAGACGAAAGGAATAGGGAAAACATTTCGGAGTATTTCCGCCAGCCTTCCCCTTGCTTCTATCTCATATCCCCCGGGGCGAGATAGGATTGTCCAGGTCATCGCCCGCCTGCCCTTTATAACAAGCTCCTCATCTATTAGCGAGATTTTATAATTATCTCCGTCCTCTTCAAAACTTAAGTCCTTCTCTATATCTCCTATTTTCTCCCTTATGTAGGGTCTTAGCCTTTCCATCAGCCTTGGGAAATTCAACAGCCTCACAGTGCCAGCGATTGGAACTATTGAAACGAAGACTCCTTTATCCTGGATTTCTTGAGCGAGTCCCCTGTCTTCGCAAGGGACGGGGAAAGAGAGTGCCTCAAGCTGATATTCATCAAAAAGAACGGGAATCGCCTTTATTAGGGAGTTTTTATCTCCTCCATATTCCCTGACATCAGCGGTTCCGTTGGAGAAATGGACGATTAGATAACCACGGAATTCGTTCTTTTCCTTTACTATCAGGAAGTCGGAGGGAGCGTTCATAACCTGACCACAGCGGAGAGCGATTTCCCAATCCTTTCTATTCCTCACGAACCTTACCTTTTTCTCATCGTAGGCTTTCATCATATCATCAAGATAGGTATCACTGAAATTTTCAATCGTTACATCGCGACTTTTCTCAAATCTCCACAGGTCTCTCCTCCTGATATCAAGCTGGAAGACATTGCCGATGAATAGGCAGTCCGCAGAGTCGTAAAGCCTGCGCGCGCCCGAGACGAGCATAAAATCGCAACCGTGTTCCTCAAATCTTTTTATACAATCCTTGAGCAAAATGGTTGCATAACCCCTTCCCCGATAATCGGGATGCGTGCAAACACCGCCAACCAACCCAACCCTGGAACGACAATTGTAGATGATGATATCTTTTTCCAAAGTGCCGATGTGGGAAACTGGTTTCCCATCCTCAACGATGATACGTAGGTTATCAAGGTTCTCCTCGTTGAAGATGCTTTCATATTCCTTCTGCATAGATTTTGTCTCCGGACGGAAAACGAGGTTAACCAGATTTATAAGGTCCTGAAATTCCTCCTTTTTTGTTCCTCTTGGTCCTTCCATAATTCACCCTCCTCCCTTTCCATATCTTACTTCCCTGAGTTTTCTCATTAGCTCGGGCACTACCTTGTCTTTCTTTATCCTTCTGAGAGAATCCACCACGACCTCAACCCACTTCTTGACCAATTTTTCTCCTTTCTCAAGAGTAGCTTTTGATGGGTTACCAAGTGGTCCCTCCGGCCAATTGGCGATCCAGTCTACTGGGGTGGAGGCAGGCGCCACATCAAGGTCCTCTCTTCTCTTATAGATTTTTCCTTTAGCAGCTTCCATATTGACAGCGTCCGGAATGAGAAAAAGGGCGATGCTTGTCTCCATCTCGCAGGCATGCCCTATATCCTCTGTCTCTTTAATTTGGTCAATCAGCTCCCAGAGCCCAGCCCAAGGAGGGATACTGTAAACAGCATATGGCTTGGCTTTATCGGCGACGAGACGAAGAAAGCCCTCCATAACAGGAGTGTTTCCACCGTGACCGTGAAGAAGGACGATTTTCTCAAAACCGTTACGATATGCTTCATCGCAGATGTTCTCAAGAAGGGCGGTGAGAAGGTCTGAATGAATGCATAGCGCTCCAGGAAGGAGCTTTGCCTGATATGATTGAGTGTAGAAGAGGGTGGGGAGCACAACGACGGGTTCTATTTGAGCTACCATATCGGCTATTTTTTCTATTTTCAGACCATCATTTCCCAAAGGCAAATGGGGACCATGTGTTTCCAAACTGCCAATGGGAATCATCGCTACACGCTCCGCCTTTTCACGGGCGTCTTCAAATTCAGAAACCGTGAGATACTCCCAGCGCCATTTCATTTTCTCTCCTCCTTTAGTTGCAATTATATATTTTTTTCTTGGTTTTAAAACAAATATTTTATTTTGCCCCAAAATCTTAGCGATGTATTAGCTTGAAATTAAGTCAAAAGCTTATCTCAAGCTGGTTAATAGGGAAAATGGATAGAAAATAACAAGCTAAAAACCATATTCCTCAAATATCTCTATTTCATCCTCGTCGTCGGGGTCAATGTTGTTTTCCTTTGCTGTTCGCTTCATCTTCTCAATCGCTGCTTTGAAGGCTTTCTGCACAGCGTAGAAGTAAACACCCCTTTCCCTTGCAATTTCCCTTAAGGATAAGCCTCTGAGGAAAGCATTTATCACCTCTCTCTGAGTTTCTGTTAAGGGGGTAAGGGAAAGTATTTTTTCCACTATCCTCTTCGCTTTTTCCCTCTCTTTTTCTGCGGCAATCTTGTCCCTTTCCTGCTCCAAATAAGCGGAGGTATAATTCCCGATGAACCTCAATTCCCTCCTTTCCTTTCTCCTTAACCAAAATTCACTAACGAACTTGGGCATCTTTCAATCCTCCTTGTTGCTTTTTCTTTTTATTTTAGCAACAAAGCAACAAAAAGGCAACAATGGTATTCAAGAAAGAGCAAATAATGCGATATATATTGGATATGCGATTTGTTCTTGATGAAATTTACAAATATATAGAGCAGAACCTTAACGATTTCCTTGAAGAAAGGGGGCTATTACCTTTCAGGAGGATTGCCTTGGGTCCTTTCTCTTCCGATATAACACCCTCACTAAATTTATCCCTTAAGGAGTTGAAAATAGCGGATGAATTTGCCAGTCCAAACAGCAATGTATGGAAGGGGGTCTTAATTTTAACTGTTTTCTTAAGGGAGGATGGAGAGAAAGGCGATTCCTTTATGTCTTCTTATTTGCAAGCTGTCTGCGATTTCCTTGAGAGCAGGGAGATGTCTCCCTTTTTCAAAATTTCCTGTAGAAAAATAACATCGGTAAAGGTCCAGAAACCTCTTCTGAGAGGTATGGATATAGAATTGGAAGTTTTATATCTACCTTAGGAGGTGTTAAATTTATGCCCTTGAGACTATTGGGAAAGGATGTGACTGTTCTTCAAGCGGGAACGAACAACATCGTTGCACTTTATGAAAGGGCTATCATAGAGCTGGAGAGCCAATTATTGAATATTTCCTCAATCAAAGATGATTGGGCACTCTATGCGGTCAGTAGGAAGGGATGGAGGGTAAGGCTATTGAAGCTACTTGAATCTGCTCCATTATTTCCCACCCTTCTCCAAGAGGCAAGCGAGGTGAACCCGCTTACAATCCAGTGCCAGATAACGATTCCGGGTCAATCGCAAGGCGTATGGACATTTTCCGGTGAGGCTATTCCAGCGGGAGCTTCACTTGATATGCAGGAGATTTTGAGGGAAGAGATTGTCCTCCAGGGGCTCGGCTCTCCACTGATTTCTTAATTTGGGAGGTGATATGTATGAAAGATTGGAATAAAAGAGAGAATAGGGAAGCAAAATTGGTTTACGAAGGGATTGAATTCAGGTTAAGGGAATTGAAGAACGCTGTGGATTTAGCGGGTCTTTTCCAAAAAACGAGACTTTATTCGGATGGGTTGAGGAAATTCAGGCTTTCCAACGGTGAGGAGATAGAACTTCCAGGAGACCTTGCTGTAGCCTGTCTCTGGGTGGAAGCCCACCTTGTTGAGCCCAAAATGAGTTTCCAGGAGCTTGTGGAAATGTCGCTTCATACAGGTCCCCTTATATTCATCCTTCTGGAAAAGGCGCTGGAAATTTCGGGAATGTTAGGGTGGGAGAAGGATTTTTTCAGGGAGAATGGGGAGCATTATGGAGGGAAATAGTGAGCATTTGTCTTTTGTTGACTGGTAGACACCCGGAGGAAATGGAACTCTCGCTTACAAGCCTCTGGGAAATTTTTCTCATCGGAAAGGAAATTTTGGAAGATGAAAAGGAATTTTGACCCCCAAAGATGGCACAACCTCTTCTTTTCCCTTAATAAGTATCCGAAGATACTATCCAGGCTGAGAGGGATAAGGATACTCCCGAATATTCGTAGGGCAAAAAGGGTAAGTTCATATCCTCGCTCTTATTTAATCCGTAGAGAAATAAAGCAAGATGTAGGTGAAAAGGGTTTTAGATTTACTTTTCCAGAGGATATCAAAATGCCAAAGATATTTTTGAAAGGAAATGCAGAAGCACTAATCGGGAAGAAAGTCGGAATCAAAAGGTTTGGGAAAGTCTTGTCTTCATTAGGAACGAATAATTTTCGTTTGCCCTCATCTTCGGTGAATATTAAAAGGATATTGCTTGAGCAAATTTCTCCCAAGGTAAACATCGGGTCGGTGGGAGAAAAGAATTTCGGCAAAAGGGCGCTCAGGAAGAAAAGGCAAAGTGAAGACACCATTGCATTCAAATTTAGCTATCCATACTATGGCACATTCAATGGTGGTTATTCTTGCTCTGACGCTTTCTATTATCATTCAAGCAGGAATATATTTTCCCTTCTTCTCAAATCCATTAAGAGAAAGTTGGGTTAGTAGATGGCTCTCGCTATATCATCCGATAAATCTCAAGTCTCATTAAATGAAACCTATACGATAACGATTACTCCTCCGCAGGGGGGTAGTTTCCATCACCATGTCACCCTCTTTGAAAGCTCCGATGGTGGGCAAAACTGGACGGCGATAGAGACTTGGTATACCTATGGTTCAAGCCAACCGCTACAAAAACAGCTATCTAAATCCTCGGCAGGTTCCTATCAGTATCAGGCGAAGGATTACGACATCAACAACAATGTCCTTGACCAGTCAGACATTATAACCATCACAGTAGGCTCAACCACCCAGACTACCCTCACCCTTACCGCCAATCCCAATCCCGTCATCAATAATCCACCAGCGGAAGGTCCCACAACCCTTACCGCTACACTGATGGCAGGCTCAACTCCCCTCTCGGGGAAAACCATCACCTTCAACATCTACCAGCTCTATCCTGATGGCACCCCCTATCCCACCCCCATCTATTCAGATACAGCTCAAACTAATGAAAGCGGGCAGGCTTCCCTCGGGATAACACCATCCCTCTGGTGGGCTCAATACCCTGGCATTTTACAGGTCAAAGCAAGGGCTGAATTCTTTGGCGATGAAACTTATGGACCTTCTCAAAGCGATTATGTCCTCATTAGCTGGTATAGAGAGCAGGGCTCACTCAATATGGTGGCTCCCTCATCCGCTCAAGCTGGCGTCCAGTTCCAAATCACTGTCACCCTGTCCCCGCAGAACTACCCCGATGACTACCAAAATCAGACGATTAAGCTCAAGCGAGACGACACAGTAATAGCACAGGCTCAAACCGATAATAATGGCGTTGCTTACTTCTACCAGACGCTAAACCCTGGCACCTATACCTTTCAAGCTGTCTATGATGGCAAAATCGGAGGTATCTCCCCCTGCCAATCTACCGAGCAACAGATAACCGTCTCGGGCACAGGCACCCTCTCATTATCCGCAACCCCTGGCTCAGGGCAAATCCTCTATGAATGGTCTAAATATGAGGGGGCTAACTTCAACCATTACAGGCTCAAGGTGGGCACTTCCTCGGGCGGTTCAGATGTGGCTAATCTGACCTTCTCTGATGTCAATACGGTCTCCCATCTCTTGACGGGATTGACCAACGGCACCACATACTATGCGAGGATTTACGCTGAAGCATCGGACAACAGCGTCCTCGCTCAATCCAGCGAAGTTCAGGCAACACCGCAGGCAACGGCATACACCGAAGTCTCTGGCACCGCTACATCCCAGAAGATTTCCCTCACGAGGGCAGTATCGGGGCAAATCATCTCCGCATCAACTTGGAACCAAGATGAGGAAGCGATAGAGAACTTCACAGGGAAAATCTACATCGGGCAGGCTACCATCCCAGTCAATGTCAAGGATGTCAAAATCAACCTACCCAGTGGACTACCCTCAAGCTTCAAGGTATTTGGCATCCTTGAGAGTCCAATCCCCACAGCCTTCTCCATAGAGGATATAACCTCAACCAGCTTCAAGCTCCACCTCTCAGCTGCGCTTCCCTATTCCGCAATATTCCATTTCCTCATCTTTGGGGTGAGCTGATTATGGCGGTAGAGATAAAGATGACGATTGAGAAGGATGAGATATTGCCAGCAATGGATGCGCTCCTCAAGGCGTGTCAGGATTTCCGTCCAGCATTCAGGGAAGCGGAGAAGCATATGATTGCTTCCATCCAAGAAAATTTTGAGGCGGAAGGGCGTCCCCAAAAGTGGGCACCGTGGAAAGACCCCCAAGCAATCTTACGCCACAGGGCTTATCGTTCCCATCCTACCCCTCCAAGGTCAGACTTCGCGTCCGAGGAGGCGTGGAAAAAAGCGAAGCAGAGAGCAAAAGGACGCAGGGAAAAAGCAGTGGCAAAAGCGAAAGCAATGGGAACTTGGGGCAAAATCCTTCAGGATACGAGGCGCCTTCTGATGTCCGTCACGGGACGCAGTGGCGACTATGTAGTGAAGCGGGACAAATTTGAGCTTGTGATGGGCACAAGGGTGAAATATGCACCTGTCCATCAATATGGCTCACCAAAGAAGAACATACCTGCGAGACCGTTTTTACTTTTCCAAAAGGAAGACATCACAGCAATACAGGATATCTTCCGCAGGTATCTCTTATCCTATTTTGAGCGAGGTGGTAGAAGATGAAGAGGATACTCATTGACCCTGGGCACGGTGGCTCCGACCCAGGAGCAGTAGCAAATGGCGTCAAGGAGAAGGATTTGGCTTGGCAGTATTCTTTGACCCTCAAATACTTGCTCCAGCAAAAGGGCTACGATGTAGGATTGACCCGCTGGGGCGATGCTTTTGTCCCTTTGGGCTGGAGAGGACAGCTTGCAAAGGGCTACGATGTATTTTGCTCCGTCCATTTCAATGCTGGCTCGGAGAAAGCAAAGGGGACAGAGGTATGGTATCACGATAAGAAAACAAGGGGGAAGCAACTGGCAAGTTTGGTGGAGAGAGAGCTTAAAAAGGTTTGCTCTTCAAGGAGCATCAAAAAGGATACTAACCGCTACCGCACAGGCTTTTGCGTTCTCCGTGTGGCGGAAGGGAAAGGTGTCCCTGCCATCTTGGTTGAGGTGGACTTCATCACCAATCCCGAGATGGCGAAGCTTCTCCAGACGAGGGAGGAACGCATCAAGCGGATGCAGGCGGTAGCGGATGGCATTGATAAATTCTTGAAAGGAGGCTGATAACTATGCTTGACCAAATTAAAGATAGCGGAAGGTTTGTGGTAGATGTAGCACAGAACTCCGAATATTACTTTTACGAGATTACGCTGACGGAGAACAAGAACTATTATACTCCCTGGCTCAACCTACAGGGCAAGGCACGAGTTGCTTACGAATACTATAACTTCTATACATCACCAGGAGGCGTCACGGTCTACATTGAGGTTTCTCCCTTTTCCGACGGGTCAAGTAATATCACGAGATTAGCCACCACTGTAAACGCAGCTTCAACTTCCTCGGGCGATATAGTTATCCCCGCTCAATTTATGAGGTTCAGGGTTGCCAGTGGAAGCAACACAGGAAATTATACAGTTCGTATTTGGGTGGCTGTCCATCCTGTCTCATAAGGAGGTGAAATAAAGTGAGATGTGAATTATGTGGCAAGGAGATACTGCCTTCCCAACCCAGCATTGCGGAGGGCTTGGATGAAAATGGGCTTCCCACCGAGGGGAGCAAATTCTACCACGCTTGGTGTCAGGCACAGAAGATAGGCGGAACCTTCATCCAAGTGAAGGATGGCGAGGTAGTGGTTCAGGTAGAAAAAGGCGAGGCTAAAATTCTCCCCGAGGAGGGCTGAATATGGACGAGGGATTGAAGACGCTATTTGACTACGGAGCACTTGGAGCCATCGTTGCTGTCTTTCTTTACTACGGCATCAGGACGCTAAATTCAACCATCCCCGTCCTTTTGGAGGAGCTCAAGAACCACAATAAGACGATGAGGCTTATCCTGAAGGCACTCGTTGAGACCCTACCAAGAGGGGCAAAGCAAAGGATATTGGAGGAGTATCTCCAAGAGTATTCCGAAGAGAAAGAAGAGAAGACAGGCATAGAGATGGCTGACAACGACATAGATAGGAAGGAGGTGAATAAGGATGCTTGAGACAATCATCGTAGGGATTGCAGGTATCTGTATCGCAGGCATTGGATATCTCTTAAAGAAAGCGAAGGTGAGTAAGGAAATGACAGACCTAATCACATCAGCACTTGAGCGGTTCGTCATAGAGCGGGCTATCACAAGCGTTGAAGCTTGGGCGGAAAAGAAACTCAAAGCGACGGGCGAGAAGATAATGGGTGATGAAAAACTTAAAATGGCGGTGGAGGAAATCAAATCCGACTTGAAGAAGCTCGCCGCCTGGGGAATCAAGCTGGATATTTCACTTGACGATGAGGAGCTTAAAGCAAGGGTAAAACAGGTTTTCGATGACATAGAGGATAAACTTCACAGGCTTTATGTGGGAGGATAATTATCTGCCTTGCCCATTTATCTATCTTCTCCTCTTTATCCATACCAATTCGCCTTTCTTAGCGAGAAGAATAGGTTCAGTATAACGCTCAAAGCTCGCCAAGTTGGCTTCTCATATGCCTTTGCTTTGCGGGGATTATATCAGGCTTTGAATCAGCAAAATTATTCTGCGCTATATATTTCCCTCAATCAAAGGGATGCGGAGGAGAAACTGCGATATGCACGTCTCATATACAACACCCAGCCAAAGGATATCCGACAAAAGGTTCGTTTAATTAGAGATAGCCAGCAAGAGCTTGCTTTTTCCAACGGTTCAAGGCTCTTATCTCTCCCCTGTTCTGCTGGCTTAAGGGGGAAATCTGGACATCTTTATCTTGACGAGTTCGCCCATTTCCGCGAGGATGAGGAAATATTCATTGCTTCGTTACCTCTCGCTTCCAGGGGTTACGAAGTCCATATCGCCTCCACTCCCCTGGGAGCGAGGGGACTCTTCTATGAAATATGGCAGAATAAGGATAGATTCTCCAATTTCAAACGCATAAGGGTGCCCTGGTGGCATTGTCCCGAATTTACAAATGACCTACTTTCTGCTTATGAGCTTGCGGAGGATCTCACGACGGAGGAGAGAGTGGAAAAATTTGGGACCGAGAGTTTGAAGGAAATTTTCCGTTCATTTCCCACGATTGAAGGATTTCAGCAGGAGTATGAGTGTAGTTTCCTCTCCGATGGGAAAGCCTTCTTCACCTATGAAGAACTTTTAAAAACAATATCGGACGAACTCCCCATTGCTTTGCCAGGAAACAGAAATGGTTATTTCCATATTGGCATAGATATAGGAAGGTTGAGAGATGCAACCTGCGTTGTGGTTGTTTTTCAACCCTTTTCCGGATATTCGTTTCTCTCTCATTTGGAAATACTTCTGAAAAAGCCTTTTGCTGAGCAGTTCACCAGGATAAACGAGTATGTGAAGAATTATAGACCGATAAAGGTTTACATAGATGCCACGGGAATGGGTATGCCGCTTGCGGAGGAATTAAAAAGACAATGGGGAAACTTGGTTGTTCCAGTTTCGTTGACGAGGTCCTTGAAAGAGAGTCTCATAACCAACTTAAAGAGCCTATTCCAACGGGAGGCTCTTAAAATTCCCCGAAATATGGAGCTTTTCCATCAGCTTCACGCTATAGAGAGGGAAACCTATTCTGCTAAAGGGCACGATGATATTGCCTGGGCTCTCGCTCTTGCCTGTGCTGGAATAAGGGATAGTGTGAGATGGGAGGTGGCAGGTGGGGACAGTTTCCTGAAGAGCTTGCCCATTTAAGTCCAGGGGAAGCGAGGCACGGGATTATTCGTCAAGCAGGCATAAATGGTGTAGAGAAAGCCCATAGTGAATTCTCCGAAAATCATTCCCAGGAAGAACATTCTCGCTTTCCTATATAACCTCATACCTCCAGAAGCGAGTATCGCTGTTTTCAAAATCCAAGCTATGAGTATAGGAAACCAGAAGACGATTATTCCCCAGGAAGTAGACATCGCATAGCCGAGGGGATGTAATGGCCACCACCAAAACCTTAACCGCATCAGGGTTAAAAAGAGTGTTAGAGAAATGCCAATGAAAAAATATGGGAGGAACCGTAAATTAAACGATGTTGAGCCTTCTACAAATGGTTTGTTTTCCCTGAAGAATTGCACATTATTTCCTTGAAATACCCAACTCCAGAGATTGATTGCTCCTTTCTTATAAACTATGAGGAGATGGAAGTAACCCGAGACAAGGATTGATAGGGGAATTGCTATCATAAAAATCCATATCATCGTTCTTCTCTTCAAGTTAACCCCATCAGCTATTCTGAAGCTATCAAGGAAAACTGGCAGGAGAATTCCTCTCAAATCTCTTGTGAAGAGAGCGTCAAAGAAGGCGAGGACGGTGAGGTTCTTTGCTCCCAGGGTGCTCGCTGGGCTGAAGAGAGAGTAGACATCAAGGGGAGTGAAACAGCCTTCCGTCATTATCAAGCCTCCCTCAGCTGTGGAACGAGCCATAACTATCGCCTCAACAAATATGTAGATTATGAACTCAAAGAAAGCCAGCCATAAAGCCATTCCAGCCATATTGCTCCAGACGCCTATAAGTATTATCGCTATGAGTAATCCCCAGAAAGCAACCTTATAGGGCATAACCTCGTCAGGGTCTTCCTTTTCTCTGCCTATGGCGGTGCGGAAAACTCGTTTGAGATGGGGAAGAGCGGTATAGAAGAAGTAACCGGCAACGACGAAGAAAGCACCAGTTGTCTGATAAGCGACGAACTGCTGAGCGGCGGCGTGAGGAGCGTTAACTATCTCTATTCCGAAGCTTGTAGCTACTACCTCCTCTATTTTGAATAGGATGTAGAAGAACCAGAAGCTGAAGAGGAGCTGTGAAGGGAGGAGGTAGAAGAAGCCTATGCCAGCGAAAGATATGTAGGCGTGGAAGAAGGTTACACCTGTCCAGGGATGGGTGGTCATATACTGGTTTAGGTTTATGTCAACGGGTATTTCGGGGAGAGAGGGGAATACTTTTTGGAGACCGTTGAGACCGAATACGAGGGCAGGGATGGCAAATCCGAACCACATCAATCTATTGGAGAGGAAGGAATCGCCCTCTGTCATCATTTCCAGGGGCAATTGAACAAGAGGGAAGGGCAATTTTTCGCCTTCAACCCATTGTTTGCGCATAATAACGGCAAGGCAGAAGAAGGAGAAGAAGACGAGTAAGATGAGGATTGACCATATACCGAGAGGGGCAAGCCATTTACCCCAGGGTATGGGCTCGCCATAGAAGTAGCCTTCGTAGTAGCCTTTCACTATTTCCTGTTTGATGGGACCGTGGGGGTTCCAGGGGACGAGCCATTTTTTGATATGGGGGAAGAAAAGCTTATCCCATTTATTGACGGGGTCAGCGAGATAATTCACCCCTGCCATCGTTGGCATCAAGTCGTTCATTAGACCTGCAGAAGTAAGCATAGAACTAACGATTGTAAAACAATATATTATAGCGAGTTCCTGGGCTCTCAAGGGATTTTTCAGGAATTTGTTAAATATCAGCAGGAGGAAAATAAGTCCGATCAGGACTGGTGGAGGTTGAAGATAACCAAGAAAAATGGATTTCGTTACGAGCTCTGCCCAGCAGACCACAAATGAGGTGATAAATATGCATAATACCCCTATGATAAGGGAGCGGATTGTCATTTTTTAAATTATAATGATGAAATATTTACCTGTGGAAAGATAAACCGATTATCACCTTAATTCGCTTAACCTTAAATCAGTCTTTTCCTTAAAAAATTTCTTAGAAAGCTGGGTTGCTTATTTGCTTCCCAACATCTAAACCTTTTCTAACAGTTCAAATTGTAGGGCTTCAAAAGTGCCCTCAGTATTGTGATGTTGACTTTCCCTGGTAAAATCTATACATATGTTTATTATTATTTGAACTTTTTTCCGAGTAAATTTATTTTGAAGAAGAGCGGAATTTTGACAAAAAGGTATGTTGTGAATAGAATTAGAAAAATGTGAGCAAACAAAGATATTCTGTTCCTCGCGGCACAAGAGATATACTTCCTGCTGAATCAGCTCTTTGGCATCGGATTGAAGAGCTATTCCGCAGGACTGTTGAATCTTTTGGTTATAAGGAGATTCGCACCCCTACCTTTGAGGAAGTTGGGTTATTCGCACGGAGCATAGGGGAGGATAGTGACATCGTTAACAAGGAGATGTATGTGTTCCAGGATAGAGGAGGGAGAACGCTTGCCCTTCGCCCTGAGGGTACAGCTTCTGTGGTGCGAGCTTACATTGAGCATGGTCTATATGTAACACAGCCGTTTGTGAAATTTTATTACATAACATCTCTTTTTCGTTACGAGCGCCCCCAGGCAGGGCGATTCAGAGAGCATCATCAAATGGGCGTTGAAGCGATTGGCTCCGGTAGTCCATATATTGATGCCGAGGTTATATATCTCGCTTATCATTTCCTTGACCTCGTCAGAATTAAGGAAAAGACGCTCTATCTGAATTCCGTTGGCTGTCCCATTTGCCGCCCACGATATGTTGAGAAGCTTAAGGAGTTTCTTTTGCCTGTCAGGGATAAGCTCTGCGAGGATTGTCAAAGAAGGGTAATCATTAACCCTCTCAGGGTGCTTGACTGTAAGAGGGAGACCTGCAGGGAGCTCACGGCACAGGTCCCGCCAATCTATGATTATCTTTGTGAAGAGTGTTCAGAACATTTTGATAAATTGAAGCAACTTCTTGGAAAGCTTGGTGTTCCTTTTCAATTGTCACCACGGCTTGTGAGGGGGTTGGACTATTACACGAAGACCGCGTTTGAGATTGTTTCAAATAGATTAGGTGCCCAAAGTAGCATCTGCGGTGGAGGAAGATATGATGGGCTTGTGGAAGAGCTTGGTGGACCGCCAACTCCTGGCGTGGGCATGGGAATGGGATTGGAACGTGTCATACTTGCCCTTGAGGAGGAGATACCTCTTGATGAGAAATTGGATGTTTTCCTTGCCTTTGATGACGAAGCTTTGCGAGATGAAGCGTTCCTTCTCCTTATGAAGCTGAGGGAACAGGGTTGGAAAGCCGATATGGACTATCAGCATAAAAGTTTAAAATCTCAGCTCAGACAGGCGAATCGTTTGGGAGCAAAATATACCCTTATACTCAAAGGGAATGGACAAACCGTTCTAAGGGATATGCAAAGCGGCGTCCAGGAAGAAATTTCATTAGAGGAGGTTATGAAGAGGCTGAAGCAAATATGAAAGGACTTAAAAAGACTTGCGGTTGCGGAGAACTTAGAGCAAAGGATGTTGGTAAGGAAGTAACTTTGATGGGTTGGGCTCATAGGGTAAGAGACCATGGTGGCTTGATTTTTGTGGATGTCAGAGACAGGACAGGGATCGTTCAGGCTGTGTGTGACCCTCAGAAGTCACCATCTGCCTATGAAGTTATGAAAGACTGGCGAAGCGAATTCGTGGTGGCTCTAAGGGGAAAAGTTGAAAGAAGACCCCCAGGAACTGAGAATCCCAACCTGCCCACTGGAGAAGTGGAAGTGATAGTTGAATACGCCGAGACGCTCAATCCTTCTTTGCCTCCGCCATTCCCCATAAGGGATGGCATAGAGGTGGAGGAAATTACCCGCTTGAAATATCGCTATATTGACCTGCGGCGCCCGAAAATGGTGAGAAATACCTATTATCGCTACAAGTTCACAAAGGCGGTAAGGGACTTTATGGAGAAGGAAGGCTTTTGGGAAATTGAAACACCAATCCTCATAAAAAGCACCCCTGAAGGAGCGAGAGATTTCCTCGTCCCAAGTCGCCTTGTCCCTGGTTCATTTTATGCTTTGCCCCAATCTCCTCAACTCCTGAAACAAATCCTGATGGTTAGCGGAGTTGAAAGATACTTCCAGATTGCTCGTTGCTTCCGTGACGAGGACCTCCGAGCTGACCGGCAACCAGAATTCACCCAGATTGATATAGAGATGTCTTTCGTGGATAGGGACGATGTTATGGATTTAACCGAGAGGATGCTTCGGTATTCCTTTAAGGAAGCTTTTGGAATTGAACTTGATGTTCCCTTCCCCCGAATCAGTTATTACGAGGCAATGGAACGTTTCGGCACGGATAAACCCGATATGAGCTTTGATATGGAATTGAAGGATGTGACTGATATACTCTCAGGTTCTTCTTTTCGTGTATTTGCTGATGCTGTTAGAGATGGCAAGTGCATCAAGGCGATAAAGGTGCCACAGTCTTTTACAATCACCAGGCAAATGGTGGATAGACTCACTGATATGGCAAAAGAAGAGGGCGCGAAAGGGCTCGCGGTAATTCCTCTCGGAGAAGAGAAAAGCTCCTATGTTGCGAAATTCCTCACGAGAGAGGAACTCAATAATCTCGCACAACGATTATCAGCTGAAAGAGGAGATGTTCTGCTCCTTGTGGCAGATGAATGGGAAATAGCATGTTCAGCTCTCGGTAGAATTAGGCTCTTTCTCGCTGGTGAAATGGCTCTGCGACGGAAAGGGTTTCATCTTCTCTGGGTGACGGATTTCCCTCTCTTCAAATATAACCGGGAGGAAAAGAGAATAGAGCCCTCGCATCATCCCTTTTCTGCCCCTCTTGATGAAGATATCCCTTTACTCGATAGCGACCCGCTTAAGGTCAGGGGGAAGGTCTACGATGTTATCCTTAACGGCAACGAGATTGGTGGAGGATCGATTAGGATTCATAATAGCGAGCTTCAGGCTAAAGTCTTCAAGATTATCGGCATAGATGAGAAGATGGCGGAGGAAAGATTCGGCTTTCTCCTCCGAGCATTCCAGTATGGCGCACCTCCTCACGGAGGCATAGCGCTCGGTCTGGATAGAATAGTTGCTCTTGCCCTTGGTGAGGAATCCATAAGGGAAGTGATTGCTTTCCCCAAGACGCAGACCGGTAGCTGCCCTCTAACCGAAGCTCCTTCACCTGTTGATGAAATTCAGTTGAAGGAATTACATCTGAAGATAGAATAGTAGAAAATTTCCTTAGTAGAAGAAAGGAGGGGTTCTTCAATGCGAGTTTATATCTTCACCGACCTTGAGGGGGTGGGTGGCGTAGTTTTACCTCGCCAGGTTCTTCAACCTGGTGACGCAATGTATGAGGAGGCGAGGTTATATTTGACGAGGGAGGTCAACGCAGCTATTGAGGGAGCTTTGGAGGCGGGAGCAAATAAGATCCTCGTTTTGGATGGGCACGGAGCTAACAATGCCTACAATTTACTTCTTGATGAGCTCCACGAGGAAGCCGAGGTAATCGTGGGCTCTCCCTGGGGACGATATGTTCCCTGTATTGAAGAAGGATGGGATGCGATTTTTTGTATAGGTTTCCATGCGATGGCTGGAGCAGAGGGGGTCCTTGAACACACAATGTCATCATCAAGTTGGGTTAATGCTTACCTAAATGGGAAAAGGATTGGTGAGCTTGCTTTCGTAGCAGGCTATGCCGGAACTTACGATATCCCCATTGCCCTGGTGACCGGCGACGACGCCGTATGCAAAGAGGCTAAGCAACTATTAGGTGATGAGGTGGAAACAGTTGCTGTGAAAAAGGCGCTTTCCCGCACGAGTGCGAGATGTCTGAACCCCAAGAAAGCTTGTGAACTGATAAAAAATTCCGCTAAGAAAGCCCTCCAAAATCTCTCAAAAATGAAACCGCTGAAGATTCCGGGACCGGTTGTGTTAAGGGTTGAATATTTGAGAACGGATATGGTGCAAGGATATAAAGGAAGGGAGGGAATCACGGTTGGCGAAAGAGCTATTGAGGTTATTGGAACAACTGTAGCTGAAGCGATAGAAAGATGGTTAGGCAATCTTTGAGGGGAAAATGAGCCTGCGTGCCTTTTTAATCGGCTTATTATTTGTTGCAATTACCTCGTTTATCGTAAGCTGGGCAGAATTAGTAACTAAACAGATTCAAATAGGCTTTCTCCAGCTTCCTCCAGTCGTTATCGGCTTGCTCTTCTTTTTGATTATCACTAATAGATGGCTCAAAAAAATCACTAAACCTCTTACTCCTCAGGAGCTCGCAGTGATATTCTGTATGATGTTGATAAGTTCAATGATTTCATCACGAGGTTTGATGGAAGACTTGATGCCAACGATGGCTGGGGTAAATTATCTCGCTGACCCCGTCAATAAATGGGATAAACTTTTCTTCCCCCATATCAAAAAATGGCTCGTCCCCTGGAACCCCCACGGTCCCATCAAACAGGACATAGTGACAGGCTA
>JACIXQ010000027.1:29059-29877 GCA_014360465.1 bacterium | reverse complement strand
TTGGGTGATAATATAGATATAATCAATAGTGTTATGAAAGAGAAAGTTGTTAGAGTCAGCGTATCTGTGTATCCTGAATTATTGAAGAAATTTGACAAATTTATCGAAGAAAAGGGTTTTACTAACCGCTCGGAAGCGTTTAGGGCTCTTCTGAAAAAGGAACTTGTTGAAGGTGAATGGCAAGAAGAAGAAAAAGAAACCATCGGCGTTTTGATGCTCGTTTATGACCATCACAAGAGCGACATTGTAGAAAAATTGATGGATGCTCAGCATCATTTTTATCCCTCTATCATCACTTCAGTCCATATCCATTTAGACGAGGATAATTGTGTGGAAACTGTATTCATTAGGGGAAAAGTTAAAGAGATTAAAGAGGTAGAAAAATCGCTATCTTCTATTAAAGGCATAAAGTTTGCGAACCTCGCGCTCGCCACTACTGGAAGAGAAATTCCCTGAATTCCAAAATCTTATTTTATATGAACATTTTATGCGATTATCTCTTCTTTCCCTCTCAAGTAAAACCCCACTATTGTGGGGTGAAGATGGGTTTTTGGAAATAGCTTCACAATGAAAATTTTCCAAGAATCATAATAAACATTCTATCCCTCCTGATTTACTTACCATATCTCCTCCTCAAAGCATTTAAAAAATTTTTTTTTAGATACCTAAATCAAACAAAAGGCGTAATTCTAAAAAGTTTTAACTTTTTTGGAAATTTTATTTCTTTAGGATTATAATAATTGAGCAAAATACTTAGAAAAGGAGGCAGCTCTTATGGACAATTTTTTAAAAGGTAAAAAGCCACTCGTAATCCCACT
>JACIXQ010000027.1:0-29049 GCA_014360465.1 bacterium | reverse complement strand
AATGCTGAAACCCAATATAAAACACTTTCCCTCATACTGGAGAAGTTCCAACCAGATGGAATATTCCCTATGATGGACCTAAGCGTGGAGCCGGAGGCACTTGGCTTGAGGATAGAATTTCCCGAAAATGCTCCTCCTTCTGTAAGGGAGCATCCAATAAAAGATATGGAAAGCTTACAAGCTCTTAGGAAGAGTTGGAAAGGAATAAGTGGAAGGATGCCTGTTTTCGTAGATGTTGTGAAAATGATGAGCAAAAATTTCCCTGTTCTAAATGGAGGATATGTGCTTGGACCCTTTACCCTGGCAGGTGAGCTGGTAGGGGTGGAAGATTTTCTTCAGTCTCTTGTAACCGACCCTAAATTCGCTGAAGAAGTTCTATCTTTCAGCACAGAAGTTCTTACACAATATGCCGATGCGCTTATTTCTGCAGGTGCAGATGTAATCGCCATCCTTGACCCCACCTCTGTAACCTTATCGCCACGATATTATGAAAAATTCTCCGCTCCATATGTCAAAGCAATGGTGGAAAAGCTCAAACATCCAATTATTCTTCATATCTGTGGAGATACCAATCATTTGATAGATAAAATGGTAGATACTGGCGCAATCGGACTTAGCCTTGATAGTATGGTTGATTTAAGGGAAGTAGCTGAGAAAATTCCCTCCAATATCGCGATTATAGGTAACCTTGATCCTGTAACCGTTTTCTGGCAGGCAAAGCCGGAAACCGTGGAAAGAAAAACAAGGGAACTTGTAGAGAGGATGAGGGGCATTGATAACTTTATACTAAGTTCCGGATGTGATATACCTGTAGAAGCTCCTCTGGAAAATATATCTGCTTTTATGAAGGTTGGGAAGGAATTGCAGATAGGTTGATAGTTTTACGGATTGGCTGAAAAGGGTTAAAATTATATTTTGATGTTGGAAAGGATAAGGAATTTCGCCTTAATAGCCCATATAGACCATGGGAAATCAACCCTTGCAGACCGGATATTAGAGCTCACTGGTGTCATACCGCCAGGCACAAAGGTAGAACAGGTACTTGACGATATGGAACTGGAAAGGGAACATGGGGTCACGATAAAATTGACACCTGTGCGTATAAATTATAAGGGCTATATTCTAAACTTGATTGATACACCAGGTCATGTGGATTTCTCCTATGAAGTTTCAAGGAGTTTAGCTGCCTGTGAAGGAGCATTGTTAATAGTGGATGCCACCCAAGGGGTTGAGGCGCAAACGGTAGCTCACACCAATGTAGCCCTCAATCATAACCTGGAAATAATACCCATCCTAAACAAAATTGACCTTCCTCAAGCCGACCCAGAAAGGGTTAAGAATGAGATAGAGGAAATGCTTGCCATAGACACTTCTGACGCTATCCTCTGCTCGGCAAAGGAAGGCTGGGGAGTAGAGGAAGTGCTGGAGGCGATAATAGAACGTATTCCTCCCCCGAAAGGCGAGCCTGAAGCTCCTCTGAGAGCACTCATTTTTGACTCTCATTTTGACCCTTATCTCGGTGTAATCGTCTATGTTCGGCTATTTGATGGACGGCTGAGAAAGGGAATGAAGATAAAGATGATGGGACGAGAAGAAGACGAAATTTTTGAGGTTACTCAAGTAGGTGTTTTTGTACCTAAGATGAAAGAGATTGAAGAGCTTCAGGCTGGCGAGGTTGGCTATTTCGCCGCGGGCATACGTAATGTCCGCTCGGCACAAACAGGTGATACGGTTACCGAGGCAGAACGCCCTGCCAAGGAACCAGTCCCTGGCTTCCGTCCAGCTAAACCTATGGTCTTTTGTGGGCTCTACCCCGCCGAAGGGACCAATTATGAGGACCTACGTGAAGCTTTGGAAAAACTTCGCCTCAATGATGCAGCCCTCACCTTCCAGGAAGAGAGCTCACCAGCCCTCGGCATCGGCTTCCATTGCGGATTCCTCGGTCTTTTCCATATGCAGATAATTCAAGAAAGACTTGAAAGAGAATTCAATCTACACATCGTCGCTACCGCTCCGTCCGTAAAGTACAGAGTAAAACTAACTCAGGGTGAAGTGCTTGAGATAGATAATCCAGCAAAGTTTCCCCCTCCCCAAATGATTGAAAGTATTGAAGAACCTTTCGTTGAAACTACCATCATAGTCCCTTCCGATTTCATAGGTGGCATAATGGAGCTATGCAAAGAGAGAAGAGGCGAGCTTATCTCAATGGACTTCCCTACAGCAAAAAGGGTCATCCTCCGCTATGAAATGCCATTGAGCGAAATAATGTACGATTTCTTCGACCAATTGAAATCCCGTTCAAAAGGCTTCGCTTCCTTTGATTATGATTTCAAAGGCTATAAGCCGGAGGATTTGGTTAAGGTTGATATACTGCTGAATGGCGTGGCAGTTGATGCCCTTTCTTTCATAGCCCATCGCGAAAAGGCATATAGAAAGGCAAGACTACTCGTTGATAAGTTAAAAGAAGAAATTCCTCGCCAACTCTTTGAAGTGAGGATCCAGGCAGCGATAGGTTCAAAAGTGATAGCTTCGCAAAGCATAAAACCATTAAGGAAGGATGTATTGGCAAAATGTTACGGTGGCGATGTTACGAGAAAAAAGAAACTGCTTGAAAAACAGAAGGAAGGGAAGAAGCGCCTTAAGATGGTCGGCAAAGTAGAGGTACCTCAGGAAGCATTCCTCTCACTTTTACGAATAGAGAAAAAGGACTAAATGGAACGAATAGCTGTCTATATACATATACCATTTTGTCTCTCCAAATGTGCCTATTGCGACTTCTACTCAGTTAAGTTTGAGGAAAGCAAAGTGAGGTCGTTCTATAAAGCTCTTATACGGGAAATTGAAAATCTTTCCAAGAAATTAAAAGCGAAAACTTTATATTTAGGGGGCGGCACACCTACTGTTCTGCCTACACCTTTACTTAAGGATATAATCATCAAAGCAAAGGAAAATTTCCAGCTACCTAAAGGTGCAGAGCTTTGCGTAGAAGCAAACCCCGAAACTCTGGACGAGGAAAAATTGGAAACCCTCGTGGAAATAGGCGTCAACAGGTTAAGCATAGGCGTGCAATCTTTCAATGACGAGTTGCTCCGTTTCCTTGGACGAGTTCACACAGCGGATAGAGCAAGAATGACATTGCGAATGTTGAAAAAACACGGTTTTAATGATTTTAACATAGACCTCATTTTTGCCATTCCCGGGCAAAGCTTGAACGATTGGCGAGATACTCTGAAAGAAGCGCTCGATTACCAGCCTACCCATATCTCCTGTTATTCCCTCACTATTGAACCAGGAACAATGTTATGGAAAGATTTAGCCAAAGGAAAATTTTCGTTAATGGATGAAGAAACAGAAGCGCAGATGTTTGAGGAGGCTCATCATATTCTCACCACCGCTGGCTATATACACTACGAAATTTCCAATTATGCCCTTCCTGGTTATGAATGCGGGCATAATTTATGCTACTGGCGAGGTGAACCTTACCTTGGCATTGGACCAGCAGCGGTTTCCTATATCCCTCCAGTCCGCTACCAGAACCCACGACTGACAAATTATATCAGGAATAAAACACCTAAGATATTGGAGACAGTGGATGAAAAGGAAAAATTGAAGGAAAGGATTTGGCTTGGGTTAAGGTTCAAGGAAGGGATATCCATTGAAGGTTTGGACCTGAGCCCAACACTTGAGGAATTTATAGAAGCGGGATTAGTTGAGAAGGAGGGAGACAGGATTAGGTTAACACTTAAGGGAATGCTTGTTTTCAATACCATAGCTTACGAGTTTTGGAAAAAAATCGTACTGTAAAAATATGGAATCTCAAAAAGAAAGGATACCATTAATAATCCTTTCTGGACCGACAGCTTCCGGCAAGACGGAAGTAGGCATAGAGCTCGCTCTCCTTCTTCAAACGGATATAATTTCAGCCGACGCTCGGGCAATTTATAAGTATATGGATATAGGCACGGCTAAACCGACTCCAAAACAAAGAAAAAAGGTCAAACATCACTTAATAGATATAGCAGAACCAAACCAGATTTTTACCGTTGCCGATTATCTCCAGCTAGCTATACCACTTATAAAGAAACTTTACTATGAAGAAGGCAAAATTCCACTTATTGTGGGAGGTACTCGCCTGTATATAGATTCTCTTCTTAAAGGGCTATTCTCCGCTCCCCCAGCCAATCAAGAGCTTCGCCAGAAGCTCCTGGAAGAGGAGAAAAAAGAAAAGGGAAGCCTTTACAAGAAACTAACGGAAATAGACCCTGAAAGAGCAAGTGAGCTCCATCCTAACGATATCAAAAGAATAACCAGAGCGTTAGAAATATATTATTTGACAGGGAAAAAGATGTCCGAGCTTAGAAAGAAAACATCCGCACCGCCTTTTCTTCCCTTGAAATTCGCCCTTATGTGGGATAGGGAAGCCCTCTATAGAAGGATAAACGAAAGAGCTGAGAAAATGGTAAAAGAAGGCTTAATAGAAGAAGTTAAGAAACTGCTGGAAATGGGATGCAGGGATGATTTCATATCAATGCAAGGACATGGGTACAGGGAGATTATGTGGTATTTACAGGGAAAGATGAGCCTTGAACAAGCGCTGTATCAGATGAAACGCAATACACGCCATTACGCTCGTAGGCAGATTATCTGGCTCAGAGGGGAAGATTTCACGCAGATAAAAATGCACGAGGGACGCAACCCAAAGGAAGTAGCAGAAGAGATCTACGATAAAATCCCTATTGAGGAGCTCAAGCAAAAGTCCTGAACTTTCACATTAAATATGAGCCATACTTATAAATAAATTCAAAATGCGTTGGATACATTTTGAAACCAAGTCCGATATGTTATGGAATTTCTCTATATAGACCATACTTTAGCTTTATTCTTTAAAAGGTGCAACTCCCTCCAATCCGTAGTCACCTCGTACAAGCAAGCGCGAAGAAAAGTCCTTTTTTATATTTGAATTTGTAGAAAATTGCATATGTATTTCCCCCTTGAGCTCTCGGTTTCCACCTATGTTGTTTACTGAGAGTAAATTTCTTTCGTTACTTACCAATCTTCTTATCCGAGAGCCAGCGATATAAGAGCGTGAGAGGTATATAGAGTAGCACATAACTCGTTAAGTTAAATTGAGGAAACCGTTCATCCTTGTGTAAATTATTTTTGAAAAAGAGCGAAATCTTGCCAGTGTTCCTCTTATAGGATATAATTTTTACAAATGGTCGGGGCGTGGCGCAGTGGTAGCGCACTGGCATGGGGGGCCAGGGGTCCCGGGTTCAAGTCCCGGCGCCCCGACCATTTGATTTTTAAAATACAATCTTCCAACTATTAATTTTACTCCCTAATTTTAACCCTTTGCTTCACATTTTTGAGAATCCATAAAACAAAATTCAAATATTTTAAAATATCTGATAAAAATTGCTTGCTTCAGACCACTTAATTCAGTATATTCAAGTTTTAAAAATACAAAACCAACAATAAAGGAGGAAAATGTAAAATGTTTGCCGAGCAACTAAGTGTTATAAAGATTTCAATTCTTTTAACTGTTACCCTCCTTTTCATAAGTTACAGTTGGTCAGAAGGATTTATAATAACATATTGGTGTGGACCTCCGCTCAAGGAAACGACCTTAGAAAGATACAAGGAAATCAAAGAAGCAGGTTTCAATATAGCATTTGTATCCATTGATGGCGCCTTCAAAAAAGAAGACAATCTCCGTCTCCTTGACATAGCCTCCAAAGTGGGACTAAAGTGCATAATTGCTGACACACGCCTCACCTGGGACCTACCATCCAAAGATAACTGGCAAAAAATTCTTGATGAAATTATAAAGGATTACGCTTCCCACCCCGCCCTCTTCGGTTACTTCCTAATGGACGAGCCAAACGCTGCCCATTTCCCCATGCTTGGACAGCTTGTTGCCTACATCAAAGAGAAGGACCCGAAACATCTCGCCTATATAAACCTCTTCCCCGATTATGCAACACCTCAGCAATTGGGAACTTCAATATATAGAGAGCATGTTGAAAAGTTCGTAGAGATAGTTAAACCCCAACTCCTTTCCTATGATTACTATACCTTTTTGGAAGGTGCAGATAGAGATACATTTTTCCTAAATCTGCGCGTTATTATGGAAGCCAGTAAAAAAGCAAGAATCCCCTTCTTGGTTATAATCCAAATGCTCCCACACGGTCCTTACAGAGATTTGACGAAAGGAGAAATAGCATGGCAAGCCTTCCATTGTCTGGCTTATGGCGCTAAAGGGATATCATATTTCACCTACTGGACACCTCCTGATGACCCAATCTGGCATCCGCGGAACGGAATTATCTCCTGGGAAGGCGAAAGAACATCCCACTACTATGAAGTTCAGGAAGTCAACAAAGAAGTTAAAGTTTTGGGTGATTTCTTATACAATCTTCAAGCTATAGATGCGTATCATATCGGTGAAGTGCCAAAGGGAGGAAAACCATTACCTCCTGGCACACCTATTAAATCCATTGAAGGAGGAAATGCTACCGTTGGTTTCTTCAAGGATAGCAGGAAAACCTATTACTGCCTCTTAGTCAATATGGATTACAGAAATTCACGGAACTTCGAGATCCATTTGGATAGCAAAAACGTGCAAATTTATGATACAAAAGCGAAAAAATGGATTAAGACAAGTTCTTACGAGCAAAATAAAGATAGATACATTAAATTGACGCTTCCACCTGGATGGGGTGTTTTGCTGAAGCTTTAAAAATTTACATCTCAAATCCTAATATTTTCATCTGAAAAGAGAATATCCCTCCACGCTTCTGCCACGATATACCCGGCGCTAAACAATGGACCTTTTTATATAGCGTGACGATTGCATCGTATAGTTTCGCATTCTTCAAATCCCAGATACCGCTCAATTCCCATATTAAATCCCTTCCTTCTTTTCTCCAATCCAGTCGAGCATAAGAGGTCAATTCCTCTGTATCAAAAACAAAAGGAGTTGAACCACCTGTTGCCAAATATCCAATTGCGATGTTTGTTTGAGATGATGCGCGATTATCTTTTAATTGAATTTCTCCACCCAAAGCTCTGTAACTTTCCCTACCCTCATAGAGAGAATAGCTCCCCCTTCCAGATATCTGAAGTGAAAGAGTTCCCCCCATTTTAGCCGTCAAAAGAGGGCGTGAGATAGCGAACTTCAAGCGTTTTGATTCTTGCTTCGTCGGTTCCTCAAAAAATCTCCCGAATGAAATAGAGGAATTTCCTTTTTGCCAGGTAATATTGGGCTCTTCGGAAATAAAAAGGGGAGATATAGTTTTCCCCTTGACTTCCTCATAACGACTGAAAATAAGGTTAAATGAAGGGGAAATTGGCAGGGAAAATCTACCCAAGAATTTCTTTTTTGTTGAATAACCGATTTTCAAACGCCCAGAAGAGTTTCGAAAATTAAAAGTAATGCTTTCCGTCAAAGCGAATCCTGTAGACCTATTAAGCTCTATCCTTGGGAGAGCAAATGCGCTCTCTTTTTCCCTCTCTTTTTGATTAAGTGAAACTTTGAAAGGAGGTAAAGAAAAAACCTTCCAATTCCCCAAATACAAAGAGGCACCTTCTATGAGCATTTTCCTTTTTTCTTCTCCGATTGGAAACTCAATAGATTTTGCGAAAAGCTTATAATGGGGGTGCTCCAAATCACAAGTGGTGAGAGAAGCATTTTTCAATCTCATTATTCCCTTTTCAAGTAAAAGGGTATCGCTTTTAAAGAATAGTCCCTCGTAGGAAATTCCCTCGTAGAAATAGAAGCATTTTTTATAAGGGTTTCCCTTGTTTCCCAAGAAAAATTAACTTCATCCCCCTCAAGAATCAGATAACTCAACGGTTGGGAAAAGGAGATAGGAATAGCGAGAAGCGCTATTCCTATCAACCTCTTTAGAAGCATTCGCTGAGAAAAAAGAGATTGTTTTTAAGGTTTTACATCTATCACAGCAGAAATACCCACACCCTGCACCCTTTGCAAGTTGGTTATCTTGCCTCTTTCGGTTACAGGAACAAGTGCCTTAACCCGGAAAATCTCTCCGTGAAAATCTCCCTCTAATTGGGCAACAGCCTGGACCTGGGCGACTTTATCCTTTGGACCAACAACCTGGGCGGCGCCTACATAGAGAGCTTTACCAACACTGATTATTGGAACCACCTTTGTGGCTTCCTGAGGGGCAAGCTTTTCGTTCGCCATCAGCTTATTAATGAAATCGTTCAGCTGGCCAGAGAACCTATCCACAAGCAATGCGATAGCTCCACCAACGATTGCTTTCTTGACGAAGCCGCCCAGATCGAGGGCATAGGAAGTAACAAGCAGAGATATAAGAAGGGAGAAGACAATCAAAGGAATTAGAAATCTTTTCATTTAAATATACACCTCCTTAATTCGGATAATAAAAAAGGCGGGGGAACCTTTTATAGATTCCCCCGCCTTCCTTTGCTACATCGGAGATTAGAACTTCACCGAGAGCTGCGTTACGACCAGGTCACCCTTGGCCTCGGAAGCGCCGGCAGGCTGGAGGTTGATGTTCTGATAGAGCACATTCAGAGCGGTGTCCTTGCCGAGTCCGTAGGATACTCCGACTGTGAGATAGCCGTACTTGTCCTTTTCTCCAGTAGTGGGCTTGTATTCAAGGTATTCATAACCGAGGTTCAACCCGAGCTTAGAAGTCAAAGCATAATTAACACCAGCGAGGTAATGGTTGATCTTATCACCAGCATTAGCACCTTTGTCAAACTCGTAGAATGCCCCGTGTAGATTCAGAGCGAGGTTCTTAAGGCCGGTCCAAGAGATATCGCCATAGGCACCCTTGATATTGTTGGGATTCCTTTCCCAGAGAATCCTCTCCCAATAACCGGGCGCGTGGAAATTCTGCCCTATCTTCTTATAACCTGCTTTGACCTTTATGTCATCCGTAACCGCATAGGAGAGAGCTGCATCAATGGCGTTGTTATCCTCGTTTTTGAACCCCTTCATCTTGTACTGTGCCCATTCGCCAACTATGGTGAGCTTCTCAATCGGGGCGATAGCTATATCAGCACCATAGACCTCCGCCTTCCAATCGGGCTCCTGTTTACCCAAGTTGAGATAGGTGACACCGATGGAAGGGACAAGCTCCACCAGATTGGGAACTACAATTCGTGCACCAGCAACACGCTCAACTTCGGGGGCGCCTAGGAGAGGAAGTGTTGGGACCCGGAACAACTCATTAGCGCTGTTGTTAGCAATGAAAATTGTAGCCTTTACTGGCTTCAGATCAGCATCCACTTTTCCACCGGAGACGATGTAGTTGCCATCGTCGAACTTCGGCAGATAGGTGTATACATCGGGGTCAACCAATTTCAGCGTGTAGGGAGTGAACTGGATGGGGAATTTACCGACGGTCAGCTTGATGTTATCCGCGGGCGTAGTGGTAAGATAGAGCTTGTAGAGCTCGGTCTGATCGCTGGTCATAGTCTGATCGCTGGTCATATCCAACCATTGGGTTGCAGTAGGCTTCCAGTCTCTACCCCACATTGTAAGCGCGAGGTCAGTTGTATCGTTGACTTTGAATCCCATATTGAGGTCAACATCGTAAACCGTCAGAACATGGGAAAACATCTTCTCTTTTTGCATCAGGGTTATTCCATTGAGGTCTATCGGGGGATTATTAACATCCTTCGGCTTTTCTGCTCTCATAACATAGGTGGCGAAGCCACCCACAGAGAACTTCCCGACCTTCTCCTCCAGAGCAACGACCCTCTGGGTCAGAGCATCAAGGTCCTTCCTCATCTCATCTACATCAACGCCCAAAGTAGCCAGCTCATCGCGGAACTCGTTTATCAATCTGCGCAGCGTCTGTATGTCCTCAGGGCTGATCTGGATTTGGGCTACCCTCTGCTGAAGCGCCGCCACCTGGTTGCGGACAGCTTCAAGGTCCTGCTTCGTAGCAGCTGCCTGAAGCTGTTGCTCCACTGCAGAAAGCCTGTTTAGCACATCCGCGGGAACACCACCAGGAGCCGCCTTCTCCAATGCCTCGACCCTGGACCTCAGCTGATTGATGGCATTCTGCAAAGAGGAAACATCAACACTAGGTGGAGTGATCTCAGCCTTAATGCGCTCCAAAGCGTTGCGCAAAGCACAAGCGAATTCGTAGCGGGTGAGAGGTCTATTGCCCTTGAAGTAGCCATCGGGATAGCCAACGATAATGCCCTTCTCAGCAAGGGATGCTACGGCGTCATAGGCCCAATGGTCCCAGGGGACATCGGGGAAGGTCTGGGCAAAGAGGGAACCAAGCCCAAATGCCAACGCCAATGCCAAAACTACCGCTAACTTTTTCATAACTCTTATCCCTCCTTGGGATAATATTTTACCCTTCCCTCCCGAGGAAAGCTCAAGCGAGGTGTCCTCGTTTCCCTTCGCCTTCTTCCTCAAGAGGTGCGGGCTTTTTTTGAAAATTCATCCTCCCTTCGGGATTGGAGACTCCCAAGAAGCTTTTTTCACCTCCTTTCTATCGCCTCCATCCCTCCAGTAGGATGTTTTCCAATATTAAATTTTAAAGAGACCTATTTTTCCTGTCAAATATTTTCTTTTTATTTTTAGACTAATGATTTTGCTAAAAGGTTACATTTTGTCTTTTCTGAATCCGATTATTTTCTCTTTTAACTTATAGATGGAATGTAGATAAATGTCAAGAATTTTTAATGAAGTATAAACGATTTTTCAAAAATCTTTCCCCTATGATTTGTGCCGCAATATCGTCCACTGGTTGCCCGGGAAGATTCAACCATTTCCGTAGAAACCAAAAAAGACCAGAACCCCGCGTTTCCAGAAAAAAACGTTTCCTCGCCTCTTCCGTTGAATTTTTCTCATCCACAAGAACTATCTTCCCCTCAAATCCTTTTTCCTTCGCCATCTTATAAAAAATCTTCCAACCAGTGCCTTTCCCCAAAACTATCTTTTCTGCCTCCTTAAATACCTTCTCTAAATCATCAATATTGCTTAATGCGAGAACCCCTCGTTCCTCCAATTTTGCTTCCTTAAAAACGGCGTAGCCGAATTTCTCCTTCCCTGGGTCAACTGCTATAAACAACAATTTATGAGCTCACCTCGCTTACCTGTAGCGTTATATCAAGAGGATTTGCACTCCATATCCTTTTGTTAGCAACAGCTTTAAGAAGAACCTTTCCTTTTATTCCCTTTATAGAGGCAATTGTATTTATTATATCCTTTAAAGGGATCTCGCCTACCGTTTCATCTTCTCCCGGCACAAGACCTCGTTGAAGTGCCTTAATTCTCACATCCCTACGCAAAAAGAGAAGTATTTTCTCAAGAAGTTCTCCCTCAGAGCTCCTTCCATCCAATACAGTTGAAGCTACGACTTCTCCCTTATCAAATACGACGGAGTTCCTGTAAATCTCCAAATCGGCAAGTATATGTTCCCCCTTAGCGAAATTTCGCAAGGCAATCAACCTTACGACCACGCTACCCTGCATTGTTGACAATTTCTGGGCCACTCCCTCCAAAACCGTTTCCTCCGGAAACATATAGACACCATCCTTCGTTTCTACTAACTTCATAAGAGAGACAGCCTTCCCATCCTCTCCAATCCCTGCTCCTTTCTTTATTGCCTCGTCACTCGCCTGCTTAATCAGAGAGCGAAGCGATAGTTTTATCCTCTCCTGGGAACGACCGCATTCAACAATTCCCCTGATAATTTCCTTTCCCTTTGGATAAATAACTTCTCTACTCAACATTTCACCATAGTAGCTCGCAACGGAGAGTATCTCCTTTTCCTTCCTCACAAGTTCTCCTCGGAGGCTTTCGTTCTGTCGTTTCAATTGTTCCAAATCACTTTCCAATGAAAGCTTGTCTTTTTGGAGATTGTCCACAAGTTGAGCTAGATTTTTTCTATTCTCTTCCAATCTATTTAGTTCAATCGTCAATTGTTTTATTTGCGTTTGGGTATCCTGAAGACGCTGCATATAATAGGCTAACTCGCTTTTTCGCCTCTCCAGCTCCGCGTTGCTTTCTTCCAAAGAAGCGAGGGCTTTCTTATACTCTCCATTGATATATAAGAGCTGGTTTCTTGTACTAACCAATTCATTCGTCAGCCTCTTCGCTTCACTACCCGCCCTCTTCAAGTAGCTCTCCAATATTGTCTTATCTTTTCTGAGCTTTTTAACTTGAGAAAGCAATGATGATAGCTCTTCCGTTTGCTCTTTGAGCTTCTGGCTCATCTCGGTTATTTCTTTATTCCTTTTCTCAACCTCTTTCGAAAGCTTTGCTTGAGTTTTTCTTAATTTAACTATCTCTTTCTGGAGATTGTTCCTTTCTTGTAGCAGATTCTCCACCCCAAATAGAGCAACTCTCACAGGGTATGAAACCCTGCTCAGAACTAAAAGGGTAAATAGTGAAATCAACATTCCCGTTATGATGCTGAAGAGAATTGCCGTATTTCGGGGTCTAAGCCTTATAATACTTACCCTCTTCTTACCTATTTTTCTGCCCAAATAATCCCCGACAAAGGCTATTATTCCACTAACCGCAAGCAACATCCCAATAAGCAACCAGCTATACATAACTTATCACTCCTTATTTAGATAGACGAAATAAATTCAGCTTATGTTTCACTTTGGAGACCTTGCTAAAAGGATAATACCGGCGAAAATGCCCAAAATATTGGGAATATAGGCAGATAAGTAAGGATTGAGCAATCCCTTCTCCCCGATGATAGCCGTATAATGCCAGACAACATAATAGATGAATATAACTATCACGCTCAAACCTACTCCTATGCTTTTCCCTTTATAGGGTTTTAAACCGAAAGGAATTCCCAAAATAGCGAGGACAACGGCCGCTAATGGATCGGCGATTTTTCTATGTAGATACACAAGCAATGAAGCGAACGGCTTTCCCGAAAGTCTCAATTGCCTTATGTACCGAGCTAATTGGCGAAGAGACATCTCCTCAGGGTTTATATTCCCCCGGGCTATCTCTTCCGGCGAACGAGGAAAAAGAACCGCTTTTTCTCTGAAATATACCCTTGATATATTCTTTCCTTCAAGGGTTTGCATCTCACCTTCTTGGAAAAGCCATTTCCCTTCTTGCCAGAGTGCCCTTTTAGCTGAAAGAACGGTAGTTGGCTTGCTTTGCCAAAACTCAATGGCTACCACATTTTCTAATATACCCTCCTGAGGTCTTAATTTTTTTGCATAAAGGACAAACTGAACCTCTCCATTTCTTTCTTCTTTAGTAACTATGTTCTCCTGTTCGTTTCCTGCTCTCGCTATTTCTCGTTCTATCTCTGCGACCCTCTTATTAGCGAAAGGAACCACATACTCGTTGAAACAGAAAGCCGTTATGCTTACAACCGAGGAAAAAACGATAATCGGTAATAGAATCCTCCAAAGGCTTATACCTGAGGTGAAGAAGGCAACGATTTCACCGTCGTTGGAAAATCTCCCCAAACCAAGAATAACACCCAATAGGGTAGCCATAGGGAGAATCCAGACAAATATCGGAGCGAGTCCATAGACAAAAAGGAGTAAAGCTTGGAGGAAAGTGGCGTTCTTTTCCACAAGCAATTTGGTGATTTCAAAGAGGAACCTTCCACCTATGAAGACGAGTAGAAAGATAGCAACACCAAAAATAAACGGACGAAAAAGCTCGCTGATAACATACTTCGTTAATATTCTCATTTCACATCTCAAACCTTTCCCCAAGATAGAAACGCCTTGCCAGGGGATCCGATACAAGTTTATCTGGTGGACCTTCTGTGAGAATTTCTCCTTGATAGATTATATAGGAACGATCGGTGATTGATAAAGTATCCCTCACATTATGGTCGGTCAATAGAACGCCTATATTCTTTTCCTTTAAAAGACCGATTATCCTCTTTAGTTCCTCAACTGCAATTGGGTCAACTCCGGTAAATGGTTCATCAAGAAGAACGACCTGAGGGTTACAAGCCATAGTTCTTGCCACTTCCACCCTCCTCCTCTCACCACCCGAAAGGTCCTGCCCCCTCATTTTCCTGAGGTGGGAAAGGGAAAACTCTTCCAAAAGTTGGTCAACTATCTTCTTCCTTTCATCTATCCCCCTAGCCTCTAAAACAAGATGCAGATTTTCCTCAACTGTGAGCCTACGGAATATAGATGGTTCTTGTGCAAGATAGCCGATTCCTAAAAGAGCCCTCTTGTACATAGGATATCGGGTTATATCTTTATCCTCAAAGAAAACTCTACCATTATTCGGCTTTACTAATCCAATAATCATATAAAATGTTGTAGTTTTACCAGCTCCATTGGGACCCAATAATCCCACCACTTCCCCCTTTTTTATCTCCAAGGAAATCCCATTCACTACCCTCCTCTTTCCATATATTTTTACCAAGCCTTCGGTCCTTATCATTTTCCCTCGGCTGTAGCAGTTTCAGGAGTTCTGGGAAGTGGAAATTCCAGGTGAACATTCCCTTGGGCGTGTAGGCTTTTTTTCTCCAAATCGACGGTTATCTTATCAGCCTTTATAAGAGAAGTCCCTTCTCTATCAGACCTTGATACTTTAGCCTGCGCCTCCCCTTCAAGCAATAGGAGATTTTGACCTGTGAGGACCGCTTTCTTGGCCTGACCCTCTATTTCCTGTTTAATATTTTCTGGCAAAACTTGAACAATTTTGAACAAGACATCATCTATTGCCTCAATTTTCTCTATAGTTCCCTTTTGAGACAGATACAAGGTTATCCGCTTAGCCTGGACCTGGGAATCGGGCAAAGAAAGCACCGGATTTGGATAGGCAGAAAGGGTGTTTTTATCCCAATCTATTTCTATATTATCTGCCTTAAGAATAGCTTGGGCTACTTTGACCTCCTTCGTCTGGACGAAGCCAAGAGAACAAACGAAAATCAATATTAATATAAATCTTTTACTCATTTTGAACCTCCTTAATTAATTATGAAACACAGAGTGAATTTTATCAAAAAGTTCACATTTTGTTGAGCTACAGTAAAAATAACGAATCAACGGGAAAATATTAGAATTAGGGCAGTAATTTTTTCATTCTCAGCCAGATACCTGCTTTATAAAGGGGAACAAATCCTGCTTTTTTATACATCTCTATCGCTTTCTCATTCTTCTCGCCCACCCAGAGGGTTATCTTCTTGAGACCCTTGGATTGGGCATATTCTAAGGCGTGTTCTAAAAGCGCCTTACCAATGCCCTTCCCCTGCCATTCTTGGCTAACGGCAAACTCGTGGATTTCACAGACTTTTCCTTCTCTGTAATCCTCCCAATTGGAGTGACAGGCTATAAATCCCACTAACTCTGAGTTAGCTATGGCCACGAAAAATCCCGAAGGGTCACCTTTATAGAGCCAGTCAAGATAGTTTTTCACGGATTTCCGTCTATCATAGGCGTACTCTGGCAAGGATTTGTAGGCAGAAAAATAAACATCAACGAGAAGAGATTTCTTCTCTTGAAATTCCTCTTTACTCAAATTTTTAATCTGGAGGGGAATTTTCGCTTGCATTCTTATTTTCTACCTTTTAAAATTAAAAAAGAATTTGACAGATGTTTCACATTTAATTATGCTATTTAAAATTAAAATTCCTTTTATAAGGGGGTGCTCATCAAATTATGATAGCACTGATTAAGCATAGGTCAAGTATTTATCTTTTTGTTCTGGTGGCGATGGTGGTTGGCATAGCTTATGCAACCACTTTCCCACCAAATGTCAACTTCGTCGTGCCGAGCAATGGTGCGACGCTAAAAGGAGAAGCGAAAATCATCGTCTCCTTCTCTGGTGTCGCTGAACATCCGGTCACAAAAATAGAGATTTATGTTGATAGAAGTCTCGTAGAAGCTACTCCCTTGAGCTCGCCTCTCCTTTCGGGGGAACAGACATATTTCCTCAATACACTGATGCTTACAGATGGTCCTCACAGCTTAACCGCTAAGGCGTATAGCTCACCTGAAGATGTGGGCGAATGCACGATAACCTTTTATGTCAACAATGGTTCGGAAGACATAACCCCGCCCTTAGTGGAAATCCTTTATCCTAAGGACCAACAGAAGGTTTCCGGCAAAGTTGAAGTGAAAATCAAGGCTCAGGACGATAGGGAAGTCAAATATGTGATGTTATTCATAAATGATAAATTCAAATTCCTTAAAAACTATCCTCCATTCAATGATATCTGGGATACAACACGCTATCCAAATGGGCTTCATATCCTTCAAGCTTTCGCTTATGATGCCGCGGATAATAAAGGAGAATCCAAACCAGTTAGGGTCATTGTTGATAATCCATCGGGACAAACCACTCTGGCTGAAGAGTCAACTTCCACCACCGGTAAGGAAGAAATCGCTCCTCCCCTGATAATCTCCCAACCTCCTACAGAGGTTCCCCAAACGGAGAAACCAAGCAAGGAAGTTTTACCCGCGCGAGAGAAATCATCCATAGAACCAGCTGAAACGAGCAAGGATACAAAGCCCATAAATTCCCAGCCCTTAGTGAACAAGGGAACGACTCCTCGTGGTAACATAGGAGAAGCTGTGGCAACTTCTGGAACCTCACCAAAAGAAACGGAACCAACATCTGGTAAAGAGAGCAAAATAGCTTTAACGCTAACTCTTCCCAGGAAGGAAACCATCCCGTCTTCTCCATCTGGAGTTCCTACCACAGCTGCGATGACAACTACTCCCAAGGAAGTGGAAAAATCGGGTCCCTCTGCAAAGGGAAAACCTTCAAGTGGTATACCAGTTCTTCCTCCTGTGCCTTCCATAGGGCAAACTAAGAGCCCTTCTACCGCTCCTATTACGGCAGAAAAAGGCTCGGCCTCCCTACCGGGTAAGAAGATGGTCGTTTCCGCTTCCCCTAAATCCTCCTTAAGCAAAGAGGGAGCTACTTCCAGTAAGCATTTAGAAAGCCAGAAAAACCTGCTTATCGTGAGCAAACCGGAGAACATTCTGAACATTGTTACTGAGATGGGCGCCACCTCAAATGCTAATTACAAGGTTCATACAATTCAAAAGGGAGAATATCTCCTTAAAATAGCCAGAGCATACGGAGTCCCGCTTGAGACGATTGTGAGCGTGAATAATATACAGGATCCCAACTTGGTAAGGGAAGGTGAAAAACTTCTTATACCCAATGTGACAGTATTTTATAATAACAGCGAGGTTCTCTTCCCTGACGCCCATCCTTTTGTCCAAAATGACCTCCCACTTGTTCCATTCAGAGCGATTTTTGAGACAGCAGGTGGATTGGTTATCTGGCACGCTGATAGTCGCGAAGTAGAAGCCCAAAAAGGTGACAAGAAAATATGGTTGAAGATAGGTAGTAGAAAAGCGCAAGTAAACGAACAAACAATACTTATGGAAGTAGCAGCATTCATTAAGTTTAACAGGACATATGTTCCCGCTACCCTTTTCCATTACGCTCTTGATGCTGAAATCCAATGGGACCCCTCAACGGGAAAGCTTTATATATCAGCTCCATAAGATTCTGAAAAATAAAATAAAATATACTCGGGCGGGCTTCCCTATAGGGAAGCCCGCCCAATTTTTAGTTGCCTTTTTCAAGCCTTACCTTTATAATTTTTAAATGCTGGGGGATGGTGTAATGGTAGCACACGGGACTCTGGATCCCTTGGTGAAGGTTCGAATCCTTCTCCCCCAGCCAGCAAGGTGGCCCCATCGTCTAACCCGGTTCAGGACAACGGGCTCTCAATCCGTAAATAGGGGTTCAAATCCCCTTGGGGCCACCAATATTTCTTATCAGTGAAGGATGCTCATAGAACGTGGGGGTAGTCCGTAAATCCTTCGCAAATTTTCCTCCTCCGCCTCCGCATAAGCCAAATGCTTGTTTATCATCTGCTGGTAACTAAGCATAGAAGTTATGTAGTTTCTATCCTTACGAAAAATCCCTTCCCTTATCCCTGTTATTGCCTTTATGCTCTCCTCGAAAGCGGTCTTATAATGATAATGGAGCTCAATGCAAGGGGGAGGTGGTGAAAGAGAAAGCAACTCCTGGAGGACTGCCTGTTTCTGGCTTATATAGTAGTCGTAGGTCTTCAAAGCTTCTTGGACATTCTCCTGTTCATCTATAGAAAAAAGGGAATCCAAAAGAGCTTGTAGTTGTTGCTGAGCTATATCGGTTCTCTCCGTCTCCTCCCAATCCTGCAGAACCTTCTCTAATGCCTTAAGATAAGCAATAACTTCCTCTTTATAGGGAAGTTCTCCCGAAGGAGGCGTCGTCGTGGTTAAAGGAGTGTTGATCAAATTGGGTAGGGGAGGCTCTACCTCAAGTATAGATGGACCTTGAGGTAGTGGAACTTGTGTTTTAAGGAGAGATTCCTTTCTCTTCTGGGAAAATAAGAAAAAACCACCCCCTGCCAATAGCAGGATGAATCCAATCAATAAAATTTTTCTTCTCCGAAATCTTCTCTTCTTCTCTATATTTTTCTCAACCTTCCCTGGGAATCCTCTCCTTCACAGGTAGCATTGGGGAAAAGTTGAAATGCGGCTCTTTCTGATACCAGTAGGCAACCGATGAAAGGTCATCTGCCCTATCATTAGCATGTCCGTGCTCTATAGTGACCTTTATGTATTTCTGGAAGACAACAGGTTCCTCAATATGAAATCTATAAGCTGAATGTTTACCCGTCCAATCCTCGTTTCCTTTCAAAGGAAATCCGTGGTACGGACCATAAAATTCCCTATTAAATCCCCAGGCAGCACAGAAATAGTCCTCAGTTCCCGTCCCATGCAACGATGGCGGCCATACATCATCATCAACGAATATCATATCATCACCTTCTCCCCACCAATCGGGAGCCAACCCGTGAACGCTCAATATGCAACCTACATAGTGCCCTTGTCCCTTTGCTTCCAAAATGAGATAATTCTCCTCCCCAGTAAGATTTATACCCCCTTGCACTGGCTTTGGATTAGCTTCTCTTCTCCACTTAGCATGGAAGTAGCCTACATCCTCCAATGGGGAATCATAAAGCTCGTAATCTATCTGGAAATAAATACCAAGGGGAAACTCGCTCTCATTAACAACCACTATCTTCCCACTTTCATTAAATGGCATAGGGAAATAGCAATTGAAACCCTTATCAGTAGTCATAGTTAGAGGTAGAGAAATAAAATGCTTTGCTATGCCATGTCCTATTCCGAAAAAATCGCCAATGGGGGAATCTATGCTAGGGTCGTCTTCCCCATCCCAATAGGCACGGAAAAGGGCGGTGCGAAGATAATAAGGGTCTTGGGAGAAAAGAGTTGTCCATATGTGCTTTATGCAACCAGGACCTTGGATTTCCGCGAGGACTTTCTCCTCCCCGGGAGCAACCTCCCACCAATCCTTGTTCCCTCCTGTGATATCCCAGCTGGAAGCCCTTTTAACCCTACATTTGCGCAAATAAGGCAAACCCGAAAGTGGGCTACCAAAAAGCCATTTTCCTTCTTTCATTATTAAACCTCCTCCTTTCAATGCTTGTATTTTTACATAGTTTAGGACAAAAAACATTAGAAGTCAATTAGTATAAGTATAGAATTCAATTTCCTTGCACCCTTTCTGGATATGTAAAGAAATGTCCAATCCACCGCTTTTTTGAAATGCTTCAAATTCTCCCTCAAATTCCTTTCCCCTTATCTGTTCCTAACGCATCTCATCCAATAAGGAAAAAGATGAAATTAGCATCTACTTGGAATAAATCACTGGGAATCGCCAATGCTGAATGGGCTTATGCCCTTTCTCTACTGAAGTAATCCAACTCCTTTAATAAACATTGCTTTAGCGAGCCCTTTTACTTCTCCTGTAGCTTATGCTACATTTTGAAATTGTTGAAGCCTTATAAAAGTTATATTTTTGCTCTTTTTATTTATCTTCGAGGTGACCCCCCGATATGTTTAAAAAAGATGCATATCTACAAGGGAAGGAAGATACTCCGTATAAAAGCTCAATATATAGAAATGTTGCCCACTCAATCATAGGATATCACATCTCAAAATAAGAAGAGATTAACCCCCTGCTAACCAACAAAATTCACGAAATGGAGCGAAAAACATTATTCGCCCAAATCGAAAGTTCTTCTATAGACCCTCTTTACCTCCTCAACAACAATCCTAAGCGGAATGCCGTGTGTCTCGGCAATCTTCTCGCAGGAACGAAGCTCAGGCGAGATAGTGATTACTTTCCCCTCCAATTTCCCCACTTTCACTTCCACCTCACCCCAGATAGTTTTAACTTTTACAATCTCTCTTTCTAAGATAGCTCTTTCTAATCGATTAAACCTGATTCCCAGGGTTGTAGTTTCTTTAAAGATTATTTCCGCCAGCTTCTCGGCATTTTGAGGATAGCAAAGAACCGATAAAATAACAGCCGGTCTGCTTCTTTTCATAATAATAGGTTGAAGAAACACATCAAGCGCACCTTCGCTAAACAGTTTATCTATTATGGGTTCAAATAAAGTTGGGGGCATATCATCTATGTTGGTTTGAAGATGGATGACTTCTTCTTTTCCAAAATCCGAACATTTCTCCCCTAATAAAGTACGTAGGATATTTGGCAAAGGGAAATCCTTGTGTCCCGCACCCATTCCTATCTTCAACAATCTCATATTGGGGATTCCATAAGATTTTGCATAGTAAGTAATTATAGCTGCACCAGTAGGAGTCAATGTCTCGCCCTCTATATCTATTGAGCGAACCGGTACCCCCTCCAATAACTTGAGAGTCGCAGGTGCAGGCAAGGGTAAAGTTCCGTGCTCTATTTCTATGAAACCATAAGACAAAGGAAGGCTTGAAGCATAAACCTTTTCCACTCCAAGAAAATCTAAGGCTGTGGCAACTCCGACGATATCAACGATTGTATCCAATCCTCCAAGCTCGTGGAAATGGACATCTTCAACATCAACAGCGTGGATGTCCGCTTCCGCAGACGCCAATTTATGTAATATTGCAAGAGAATCCTTTTTAATTTTCTCCTTCAATTCCCCCTTTTCAAGAATTTCCCTCATCCTTTTATAGGAAATGCTATGATTATGTCCTCCCTCAACGGAAATATTTAAGGATAAAGCAGAAATGTTTTGCCTTTTTACCCTCTCCACGGACAACCTGACTTTATTTTTACCTTCTATCAATTTATTAATCGTTTCCTGAATTACATCCAGAGGCACCCCGAGGTCGACAAGGCTGGACAAAATCATATCTCCGCTTGCTCCAATGGAACAATCAAAATAGACTATTTTCATATCAAGGCTCCTTCTTCTAAATTTTACAAATATATTATAACTCGTTCCGCTTGAATCTTCCTGTCTTTTCAAATTTTGTTAGTGAACTTTTTTGATAATCCTTTATAAAATTCCTGAAGCCCTGAGGAGATATAGAAAGGTTCTATAATCCGTTAAAAACACTTAATAAATAATCAGTTGCTCTGTTATTATCCTTAAACAATTTACAATTCAGACAAAGGGGGAAGAAATCTGTATAAACTAATTGCTTGCTACCGAACACAAGATAAGGCAAAATAAAAATAATTCAAAAATTTTGACTATCTGTAAGGAGGAATGAGATGCATCGCTTTCTGCCTATCTTACTTATTTCTTGTTTAATCGCCTTTACCAAACCCCTGAACCATCCCCAGGGAATTGCCTTTTCACCCAATGGTTCGTTGCTCGCTGTCAGTGATACAGACAATAATAGAGTGCTTCTATACAAAAAAACTGATACCAAATGGCAGAATAAGGCAATCATTGACGACATTAGTAAGCCCCAAGGTCTTTCCTGGTTTAAAAATGATAGATTAGCAATATGCGAAGCGGGGAAAGGACGCATCGTCTTCTACAGATTAAGTGGGGATGCTAAAAAGGCGGTAAAAGAAACCTCTATTGAGGGAGCAGGTTCTCCTGTGGGAATTGCTTTCCTGAAGAATCGTTTATTAGTTGTAGATGAAAAAGCGGACATTATAAGGGTCTATGATATAAGCGCATACCCTAAAATACCTTCCTCGTTCAAAGAATTCGGTAGAGAAGGTTCAGGGAAAGGGGAACTAAACCATCCGACTGACATCACTGCAACTGACGATGGATTGATATTCGTTGCCGATGAGGGTAATGGTAGGGTGGCTATATGGCGATATAACCCGGCAGAAGATTCCCTTGAACCCAATGAGATTTACGAACTAACAGGTTTCTGGTCTTGCAAAAGCGTTCTATTAGCCAAGCCAACACAAGAACTTTGGGTATTGAGTTCATATAGCGGGGAAATAAAGATATTGCCTTTGAGTGAGCTGGCTCAACCGCAATGGCGTATCTTCAATGGTTTAGCTTATGGAACGCAAAGAGAGGTTTCGGCACTTTATTCCGGACATCGCACTCCCCAGGGAAACCCAGCCCGAAATTCTATTTTCAGTGAGGGGAAGGTTCCTCCGGTTCTTGCCCTGGGAAGGCTTGGTGATATGTTCACGCCAGTGAATTCATTTGCCTTATCTCCTACCGGGGAAGCAATAGCAATAGCGAGGGAAAATAAAATTATCGTCCTTCCCCTTGACCCACGCTTACAATTTCAGATTCCCACACGCCCTACAATCAAAGCTTCACAAAGGGAGGCAATTATAAGCTGGAAAACGACCATTCCAGGGGAGACGAAATTGCAGATAAAGAAGAATGGAGAAAGCCAGTGGAAGGAATTTTCCCTTTCAGGCGAAAGAGTCAAACATGATATCGCGATTGGTGGTTTAGAACCAGCTACTTTTTACTTACTGCGCATCCCCATACCAAAATCCTATGAAATAAGCGATGATAAAGAGTCCCAGATGTTATTCTCCTTTGAATTTGCCTTCGCTACATCCCCTGAAGAAGGTGAAACAACCTTCTTGAGAGTTCCCGTAGCGGTAATTATCTATACGGATGTCATCAAAACCGATACACTCACCCCTGATGCTCCGCCCGCACCACCCATAAGCAGGTCATACATAGACTATCTCCGGAGGGAAATAGAAGTCGCCCAGCTCTTCTACTGGTGCAATTCCAATATGAAGCTCTGGATAGATTGCGACATATTTTTGGTAAACAAAAGGATTAACATTGGAAAAGACCAGTCTGGCTACGATGGGAATGGTTTTTGGAGGGAAAAACCGATAAACGATTTGAAAGAAATACTACAACTAAAGGGAAAGAGTCTTGACGAGTATCCTGCAGTAGTAGCTATCACTTGCGAGAGGCGTTGGAATAAGGATAAAAAGCGATACGAGTTCACCCCGAGCGGTGGCGGAACATATGGGGTTGATTCTCGCCCTGGTAGCTCACATTTTCTCGGAGGGCACGACCCTGCCTGGCTCTTCGTCCACGAGTTTCACCACCAGCTTGACAGTCAATATGCCGAAAGCGGCTATCCCGAATATCCCTTCAACCATTTCAGCGTAACACCAGATGGCTTCGCTGACAACTTCGGCAGTCACTACGATGGCAATGCTTGGATACTTCGACATTGGCATTATGGCGATTTGAACCTCTGGTTCACGAATAAATTCGGGAAAATCGTTAAAGCTCAAGATAAAGATAATGACGGAATCCCCGATGATTGTCCCTTGGTTCCTCTTGATGAGAAGAGATTTGGAAGTAACCCCAGCAAAAAGGATAGCGATGACGATGGTCTTGACGATATGGGAGAAGTCCTCGCCTCAAGTTGGATTTATGAAACTCTCGTCTGGCCGGATGATATCAATGCAAGGGCAAAATATATACTACCAGACCCTAATAATCCAGATTCTGATGGCGACGGGATTAAAGATGGTTATGACCCCCTACCCATTTATGCCTGCAGACCTACTATTGGAACAGAAGAAAACAAAATCTGGTTCTGGCTTGACGAAGATACAAGCGAAGTCCCTCGCCCTTACCAAGTTCCACCCTTGGACAACCCTCTTCACAGCGATATCTATCTCTGGCATTCAAGTGAATGGCTTAATTTCCGCTTCGTCTCCAATCTACCAATTCCACAAGTTCACATACAGATGGATTGCAATGCTGATGGTTATTATGTGGGAGCAGATAATCTTGATGTCTGGATACACGTTGATTGGCAGGCTGAACCGAAGACACGAATTGTGGCTGAAGTTACTAATGCGAGTTCCTCAGAAAAATGGCCTTTCACAGACACTTCCCTCACCCCGCCAGCCGAGAATATGAAAGCAACAGCGAAAAAGCTTGATGAGAAACATTATGAAATTACCTTCTCACTAAAAAGAACACCCAAGATAGGTTTGGACTTGGCAATAGGTGAAAAAATCGGTTTGAACATAGAGATACTCGCGGAAGCAAACAGTCCTCGCTGGCTCTGCCTTTTCCAACCTCAACAACTCATTCCGCTCGTCGTGGAATAGAGATTTTCAAGTTTGTAAAAGAATTCCAATTAATCTTATACATCTATAATTCAGATTCTTCCGGGTTCAAAACCCGACAAGGGTAGAGTGCTTCCCGTTTGCAAAAGGACCATAACTTTATTTAAATTTACTTTTCTTTTTTAGGCTGTCGTAGCTGATAAAGATGTATGGGGAGACAGGAAAAATCGCCGTCGGTTCCACTTTCCATAGCCAGAAGAAGAGCGCGTGCTGTATCAAGGGATGTAAGACAAGGCACCTCGTGTTCCACTGCTGCTCTTCTTATTTTCGCTCCATCCCTTTCTACCTTTCCATCCTTGGACATTGTGTTAAGAACAAGTTTCACTTTTCCGTTCTTAATTAAATCAATCGCATTGGGGCTTCCTTCCGCTATCTTTCGCACTTTCTTCGACTTTATCCCATAAGAGGACAAGAAATTCGCTGTGCCCTCCGTCGCATAAATAGAAAAACCTTTCTCATAGAATTTCCTTATCAGCTCCAACGCTTCCTCTTTATCGCTATCTGCTATAGTAGCTATAATCGCTCCCTCATAAGGCACTCCTATCCCAGCGGCTACCATTGCTTTATAAAGGGCTTTGCCAAAGTCTTTATCTATGCCCATTATCTCCCCCGTTGATTTCATCTCCGGACCAAGCGCTATCTCCGCCCCTGTCAGCTTTGCCGAGGAAAAAACCGGTGCCTTAACCGCAATATACTCCCCTTCGGGATACAATCCCGTTCCATATCCGAGGTCCCTTATCTTCTCCCCTAACATAGCCCGGACGGCGAGCGAAACCATCGGTACCCCTGTAATCTTGGAGATATAGGGAATTGTGCGAGAGGCACGAGGATTAGCCTCTATCACATACACGAGATTATCAGCCACAACAAACTGGATATTGATAAGTCCTTTCACCTCAAGAGCCCTTGATATCCTGACTGTGTAATCAACGATTGTTTTCTTTATCTCCTCGGAGAGGGAACGAGGCGGATAGACAGCCATAGAATCACCGGAGTGCACCCCAGCCCTTTCTATATGCTCCATTATACCGGGTATGAGGACATCTTCTCCGTCGGATATGGCGTCAACCTCGCATTCAAGTCCTCTTATGTATTTATCAATTAGGATGGGATACTCAGGGGATACGGAAACCGCATAGGTTATGTATCTGATAAGTTCCTCCTCGCTTGAGACTATCTCCATAGCTCTTCCTCCAAGGACAAAGGAAGGACGGACAAGGAGAGGATAACCGATTTCCTTAGCCACAATAAGAGCTTCATCCAGCGATTTGACCGCTCTTCCTGGGGGCTTGGGGATACCAAGCTCGCGAAGAAGTTTTTCGAATAGGTCCCTATCTTCGGCAATATCTATGCCACGGAAGGATGTCCCAAGGATATTAACACCTCGTTCAGCGAGAGGTTTAGCAAGATTAAGTGGTGTCTGCCCTCCGAATTGAACTATCACACCCTCCGGCTTTTCATTCTCATATACATTTAAGACATCCTCAAGGGTAAGTGGCTCAAAGTAGAGTTTGTCAGAGGTATCAAAATCGGTGGATACTGTTTCAGGGTTATTGTTTATTATAATTGCTTCATATCCCAGTTTCTGCAAAGCCCAAACACAATGGACACTACAGTAATCGAACTCTATCCCCTGCCCTATCCTGATGGGTCCACTACCCAAAACGAGTACGCTCTTTTTTTCCGAGGGTCTGCTCTCGTTCTCTCTCTCATAAGTTGAATAGAAATAGGGAGTTTGAGCCTCAAATTCTCCAGCACAGGTATCTACCATTTTGTAAACGGGCACGATTCCCCCTTCCTTTCTAAGTCGCCTTATTTCATCCTCACCGATATTTGCCAATTCACCAATCCATCTATCGGAGAAACCCATTCTTTTTGCCGGCAGAAGCAATTCTTTCAATTTGGAAATGTCTCCTTGGGTTGACTTGATTTTCTCCTCCATATCTATGATATTTTTTATCTTTTCAATAAACCACCTATCTATATTGGAGAGACCGACGATTTCCTCCACCGGCATTTTCCTACGCAATGCTTCTGCAATTGCGAAAAGCCTTAGGTCGTTTGGTCTGCTTATCATATCTTCCAATTCCATTGCCCCCCAGCTTGCGCTTCCCCTAACATAAAGCCCGTAAGTGCCAATTTCAAGTGAACGAACTGCTTTGAGCAAAGCTTCCTCAAAAGTCCGCCCTATCGCCATAACCTCTCCCGTTGCCTTCATCTGGGTTCCAATCGTCCTGTCAGCGGTAGGGAATTTATCAAAAGGCCAACGGGGAATCTTTATCACAACATAGTCAAGTGCAGGTTCAAAACAGGCTAAAGTTTTGCCCGTCACTTTATTGGGAATCTCGTCAAGGGTTAACCCAATCGCTATCTTAGCTGCGACTCTCGCAATCGGATAGCCAGTCGCTTTGGAAGCAAGGGCAGATGAACGAGATACACGAGGATTGACTTCTATAACATAATATTTGAAAGATTTAGGGTCAAGCGCAAACTGGATATTACAACCCCCTTCCACCCCGAGGGCTCTGATTATCTTTAGGGAAGCAGTTCTTAGCATATGATATTCCTCATCAGAAAGGGTTTGGGAAGGAGCAACAACTATGCTATCCCCTGTATGAACACCCATAGGGTCGAAATTCTCCATATTACAAACGGTTATACAGTTGTCATTGCCATCTCGCATAACCTCATATTCTATCTCCTTCCAACCCAGCACGCATTTCTCCACAAGCACCTGTCTTCTCATAGAAAGCAAAAGCCCTCTGTGGACAATTTCCCTCAATTGCTCCTCGTTATATGCTATACCACCACCTGTGCCTCCTAGCGTGTATGCTGGTCTTATTATAAGTGGGTAGCCCGCTTCTCTGGCAAATGATACTGCTGATTCCACATCATTCACCGTGACGCTTTCCGGGACTGGTTCCCCTATACTTTGCATTAATCTCTTGAAATACTCCCTATCCTCGGCATCTCTTATTGCTGTAATGGGGGTCCCCAAGAGCTGGACTCCGTATTTATCAAGGATTCCTTCCTCATATAATTGAGTGGCAAGGTTCAGCCCTGTCTGTCCACCAAGAGTGGGTAGTAACCCGTCAGGTCGCTCCCGAGCGATAATCCTTTCAAGGAACTCAATTGTCAGTGGCTCTATATAAACGCTATCCGCCATTTCCGTATCGGTCATTATGGTGGCGGGATTTGAGTTAACAAGGATGACCCTTATTCCTTCTTCCTTTAAGGAACGACAGGCTTGAGAACCAGAGTAATCAAACTCCGCTGCCTGCCCTATTACGATTGGACCCGAACCAATGACGAGAACCGATTTTATATCCTTTCTCTTAGGCATTTTTACCCTCTACGAGTTCGATGAATTCCTGGAAAATATAGATATTGTCCCTCGGACCAGGCGCTGCCTCGGGATGATATTGGGTGGACATCATTCTCAAATCCGGACAAGCCATGCCTTCCACTGTCCCATCATTTAGATTGATATGGGTGATGCTCGCCCCTGAGCCCTTTAAGGAATCCGGGTCAATCGCATAACCATGATTTTGAGAGGTTATATGAACCCTTCCCGTTCTCAAATCCTTGACAGGGTGGTTTCCTCCCCTGTGCCCGAATTTTAGCTTGAAGGTTTTACCACCCAGCGCCCACCCAAGAAGCTGATGTCCAAGGCAAATGCCAAGTATCGGCTTTTTCCCAAGTAGTTTTTGGATTGTTTCTATTATATAGCCAAGCCTCGCAGGGTCCCCAGGACCAGGGGAGAGAATTATCCCGTCATAATCGCCAGAAAGGATTTCCTCCGCAGGGGTAAAGGCAGGATAGACAACTATTGTGCAACCAAGAGAAGCGAATAACTTAGGGATATTGAACTTCACACCGAAATCAAGTAGAGCGAATCTATGTCTTTCCTGCCCCTGCGCCTGCCAGGTGAACGGCTGGGGAGTGGTAACAATGCGGACGAAATCCTGCTCATCATATCGCGGTTGCTTAGAAAGAAATTCTTTTAACGAAGCGGGGTCAAGTTCACTTGACAAGGCTCCCATCATCACTCCTCTGGTTCTAAGTTTCCTGGTCAATTCCCTCGTATCAACGCCCTCTATGCCAACAACTTCCCACCTATTAAGGAATTCCTCTAATGTATAGCGAGAGCGGAAATTAGAAGGGAGGGGACAAGCTTCCCTTACAACCAAACCATTTGCCCAGACCCTTCTTGATTGCATATCATCTTCATTAGTTCCGTAGTTGCCTATAAGCGGATAGGTGAAGGTCACTATTTGGCCAGCATAAGAAGGGTCGGTAAGCACCTCTTGATAGCCAGTCATAGAGGTGGTGAATACCACCTCACCGACTATGGTGCCCCTCTTACCTAGGGGCTTACCCGTGAAAAGAGTTCCATCTTCCAGAAGCAAATATGCCTTATCCATCTTTAGTCAAAAAAATTGCCCCCCTGTGAGTTGCAGGAGGGCAACTTTTTATCGTCAACCCTTCCTAGCCTCACAGGACTAGATTTAAAGGGCTTATTCAATTGTCGTTATTATTTTAATCCAACTTCCCTCAAGCGTCAACATCAATTAAAAACTATTACCCCAGAAAATTATCTTTTTAGAAGATATTAATAAAAATGGGGCTCGCCGTACGGCGAGCCCGATTTCAAA
>JACIXQ010000026.1 GCA_014360465.1 bacterium | reverse complement strand
CTCCTTTCCAACCATTTTTCCTAATAACGATTATGTTGCCCTCAAATATAGGGGGTCAAATTACCCAGAAAGAGAATATTCAAATTAAAAACGATTTAAAATTTAAATTACCAAAATTCTATTATTGATTGCTTAAATTGAAAATTTTTTATTCAGATATCCACCTCAAATTCTTTAAAGCTTATGTAACAAGTTTTTCCATCTTAAGTCTAAAAAAACTGAAGCCTCTCCTCTCTCCACCTCCTTTGCCTCCCGGTTGAGGGGCATGCCCTGCTACACGCAGGGCACGCCCGTTTTATAGGCTATTTCAGCCTGATGAGTGAACAATCATCAAATGTTATGTGTCCCTCGTCGTATCTACAGCCTATCAAAACTTCAAGCAAGAAACGAACATACATCGTTTTATCGCTAACCTTAAACTCCTTCACCAGTTCTCGATAAGCACCAGCATCTGTGATACTGACAGGTTTATGTTCTAAGATAACTTTGCCACAGGGACCTATTTCCTGAATGATTAGCGAAGCACGGTCTCCTGCATTTTTACCAAAACCTTTTCCCTTTAAATCTACAGCTCTTACCCAGACCGAAGCTTTATATATTCCTCCAGGACTCACAAGAACATCCTGGTATATCACCGTATGTCCATTACCATCGCTATGGGTTCTTAGAGCCTGTTTCCCACTATGGAACTCGGGTAATCCCCAATCGGGATGATTAACATAATCGGCTTCCTCCCAGATATAACTTTGAGATGGGCTGAGGAATAGATAATTCCAGCCAGCAATTTCCGCTCTATCACCCAGTCTGCCATAACTTCCACCTCTTGTCTCTTCAAAGCTGGGGTTCACCAATAAATTTGCACCGATTTCCTGTGTTGCTTTAACTACAACTGGTTCTACGCCACCCTCTACCTGCCCGGGACCTATTTCTATCGCCTGGATAATTGCTTCACCACAATAAGTTCCATGCAAGCGAATCTCAATTACTCCATTTTGGGGCTTGATATTGTTGAAAACGAGGTCAACAGCTTTCCCTTTTCCTCCTGCCGTTGCGAGTATGTCAAAACCGCTAACGACCTCTTTACCATTTATCTCAATTGTGAGCGCGCGGGAAACGGGAGGTAAATCCCGCGTCTCGCAGAACTTTAATATGGCATAATATTCTCCTGGTCCAACTGTAAAATAAACCTTTATATCCGATGCGTGGACTCCGTAGCGGTATATCTCGGGATCTTGTGTATTCTGTATTTGGTGAGCTCTCGGTTCCGTCCACCAGGCGAGCTTCACTACATCCGCAAGGTGTCCTGCCCTCACGACGAATTCTGTGGCAGGACGCCAGGAATTTTCCCTGCTATCAACATAATCCTGCCTTTTGGGATAGCCGAATATCCATCTCTGCGTTCCCCTTGGACCACCCCCTTCCCCGAAACCATTTTCTCCTTTCGCATCGGACCATTGGATGCTTTCTAATCTGATTTCACTGCCTTTTGAACGAGGATTACCTTTACCCAGAGGTACCACCCTTATCAAATGTTCACCTTGGGATAAACCGCTCTTGTAGTAAAGGACCTGATGTTTTCTTTCTATCGGGCTCCAGCAATCAAGCTCTACAAGTTGCTTTTCTCCGTCGATGTATATCTCAGCTTTGCCGCCATCTGGTCCAACCGAACCTATCAATCTCACTTGATTGCCATTAAACTTGAAGCTGAAGGGAAGTTCATAAACTGGGAAGCTCTTTTGCGGGTCATTTCCCCTCACGCGGATATTTCTTTTTCCGTCGTGGCGAATTGTCACTATGAAGTCTCCACAAGGGAGAGGATTAACGCTGAAGCCAGGAGTGGTAAGCTCGTTCAAGCGAGGAAGAGGTTTCCCATCAGCAAGCACTTCCTCCGGTTGGAATGCTATTCGCAGGATTTCATAAACGCCTTCGGGAGCATCAAATGTCTCATAAGATATATCTCCCGCTCCATAAACCACATTTCGTATCACAGAGGAGGAACGCATAATGTGATTTTCCCTTGCCGGTCCGAATAGTTCGGGAAGCCAGGACATAACTGCCAGAGTGTGTTTGAGAGCCATAGGATGGGCTATTTTGAACCAGGCTCCCGCTACTATCTGTCCGCCGTCTATGTTATCTTCCACAACTCCCGTCTCGTGGACATCGTAGGTGGCGAGGATTATCTGGCGCCTTGCTATTTCCTTAGCCCACTCATCATCAGCGAGCACGGCGTATTGGGCGAATACGGTAGCCAGCTCCATTGGTCCATACCAAAGGGAACGTCCACAACAGCCACTTGATTCCGGATAAGCCCAGGCACCGTGATAGACATCTCCATTGGAATAGGGAGAGACGGATGTGCGGTTTATGAAGAGGGACATTATATTACGACAATCTATCTTCCAATTGGGGAAACGGTCGGGATGTTCCATCATATATCTGCACACAAACTCGGTGACATTTTCAGCTTGCACAGGGTCATTCCAATCCCAGTAATTGCGTCCCCAGGTATCGTCAACAGTCCAGCGAGGAAGGAGGTAGTTCCGCAAGTAATCCTCTCCAGCTTTTCTTGCTTTGGGGATGCTTCCTTCCTGGCGTCCCTTATAGCCAAGCTTCTCAAGTTCGTCAAGGAATGTAAGTATGAAAACAATACCTCCAGTCTGGATGTCTTCCCAGGGGACATCTTCAGGGTTTGCATAGCGTCCCCAGGGAGGCATTCCGGGGCGAGTATCAGCTTTTTCTGCCAGTAAGTCGCCCCAGTGTTTTGCCATCTCAAGCCAGCGTCTGTTGCCTATCATTTTGTAAGCTTGAAGAAGGGCTATGCCAACCTCAGCGGTGATATCAAGTTGTATGAAGCCCTTAGGGTTAGCATTCCAGTAAGCTTTTCCACGGTTGGGGACGGAGATGAGGAAATTTGGCCAGGGATGGTCGGGAGGAGTCAGGCAGAAATCGAGTAGATATTCAGCTGTCATCCAGATGAGGGGTATAGCGGAAGCGTCTCCAGAGAAACGATAGTAATCAACCAAGGATGAAATTATGTAGGCTGCACGCTGTCCAAGGTCGCCATTTTCCCAATCGCCTATCGGTGGGATGGAGATGGTCCCGTCGGGGGAGATGTTCCAGGCACCGCTGAAGACGAAGTGAGGGGCAGGAACGATAGATTGAGGAGGGGTAGCCCAGGGATAACGCTTGAGGGTTTCAGCAGCTACTCTTACCCTAAAGGCGAGCTGTCCATCCTGTCCTTTATACCAAGGTGCTATCACTCCATATCTATCCTCAATCGTTTCATGAGCATAATATCTATTCTGAAGGATTTGGGCGAAGGAAGGTGCTAAAAATATCAAAAGAAGAAGATATAGCAAGGTTTTTTCCATATACAAGACCTCCTTAAAAGTGATTACCATCAGATTAACAAAAATTCAAAGTTTAGAAAAGGAAGAATATTTTGGCAGGGGATTCGTAATCGTTATCTGCGAAGTCTAAATCTCTACTTGGTTGTCTTGTAACAATTTAAAGGCTAATTAGTCTTAATATAGTAGACAAGCTGCCTTTCTCGCTTGTTCTCACCTCCTTCCTTGTAGCAGGGCGTGCCCTTCTATGGGGACGCCCTGCAATTTTTGTATATGTTATCTGTCCTTATGGAGCTCAGTAGACCATCTGGATCCGGGAGAAGCTTTCTCCATTTTGTTAATTAAAGGAATTCAAAAATTTTCTTTAAATTTGTTTTTTTCCTGAAACATTTTTTCCTTTTTTTAGTCTAAATCAATTGGACAGGCTGCCTTTCTTGCTTGTTCCCTTGCTCTGGCAGGCGGAGCCCCCAAAAGGGGCTCCGCCTGTTTTTTTATCTCTTGAGATTATTTAAAATTTTCCTTAAAATGCTTTTAGAAAAAGAGGTGTCTAATTTGCTCTATCTTTTTTGTTTGCTATTTCTTGCCCAGCTTGGCTTTTCGGAAATTGAAAAGCCTGCTCTTCCAATTTTTCCTCCACCTCGCCATATAGAGCTAACCTCGCCAGTCAGCATCAACCTACCCATAAAAATAGAAGCGATTCCAGCTCTTAAAGTCCCGGCCCAGCTTCTTCAAAGGGAAATAGAAAGGTTACTGGGCAAAAACGCCCTCTCCGATAGAGGCAAAACCATCCTTTCCCTCCAACTTGACCCTAATAACCTCAACAAAGAAGAAGAATACGCAATAGAAACCACCACGAATAAAATCGTTCTCCGCGCTCACGACACGCAGGGTGCTTTCTGGGCGGTCCATTCCTTGATTCAGCTTATTTCTTGTGATGAAACAAGCTTTACGCCACAGGGTTTGCGGATTCAGGGTTTGAAGTTGAGAGACTATCCACAGTCCAATTTCCGTGCTTTTATGGTTCAAGGGGCTTGGACAGGGGATATTCAATCCCTGATGAGTGTAATTGAGCTTCTGGCGAGGTTCAAAGTTAGATATGTGGCAGTGGAGTTTGGTCCCCAAGTCGTTCTCGACTATGACCCCTCAATTGCGAGGGGAGCTCGTTTCAGCAAATCACAAGCAAGGGAGGTGATTGAATACGCTCGCTCCCTTGGTCTTGAGCCAATCGGTTATCTCAATATGCTGGGGCATCTTGAAAGGGCTTATCAAAAGCCTCCTTATACCGACCACGGAGGAATTATGATACAGAATGAGGATGTTTACGATAAATTCGTCTTCCCCATCCTCTCGGAAATGATAGAAATCTATGGACCCATAAAGTGGTTCCACTGTGGAATGGATGAAGCTTGGGAGTTATTCTCCTATCTATCACAGAAGGGATATGATAGCTCCCAATTGCTTGCAAGGCATATCGCAAAAATAAACGAGTTCCTTAAGGAAAAAGGGATAAAGTTGGTCATCTGGCACGATATGTTTTTCTCCCCTGAATTGGAAAAGGAGATCGGCGCTCCCATAGGACCTGCTAATGGAGGTCCACCCCAGAATACAGCTATGGCGTTGGAGCTTATACCAAAGGATGTGATTTTGGACTATTGGTTCTACGACCCTCTTGAGGCTTACCCCGCCCTTGATTGGTTGAAAAATAAGGGGTTTGAGGTCTGGGCGAGCCCGTGGCAGACGCCCTTCAGTCTTGTTCGCTATGCCCAGACGAGAAATGTGCCAACGCTCGGCACAATTTGGGCTGACCCTCCATTTTGCTTCACTTCTCGCTCTCTCGCCGCAACAATCGCCTTATACGCCTGGGCAAGTTGGAATCCTCAATCTGCTCCAATGGGGTTTAACCCTGAGAAGGATGTTATCTCAAAAGCCTTGAAAATGACCCTCCAATCTCTCTGGGGAAGGAAGAGGCTTGGCTTATCCTCTCATAAGGCAATGCTGGTACGAGTGGGTGAAGGGAAAACTTATACCTTATCACTACCTAACGATTATGCGAAGGCGCCTGAACAGCATTTTGGAGTTCCCTTTGACTTTTCCTCTCCATTCTATGTTGTTCCTTTGAAAGGAATAAGTAAAACCTGCCATGATTTGGAAAAAGCGAGATTTGTCCTTCTACCCAATGGGGTTAAGTTGAAATTGGATGGTGTGAATAGGGAAAGAGGTGAGGATGAACTTATACTTTACACTGCTCCCCGTATAACGACCGGAACCAACATATATGGTGTGGAGGTCGCTGTCACCTCGCTTGGAGAGGTGACAGCGATAAGTGATTATGGCTCTGGCAATATGGCTATTCCTCCTGATGGTTTCGTCCTTTCCGCTCATTTTGGTCCTCGTAGCGAAAAGGCGAACGCTCTGAAAACTCTAAAACCTGGCGATTACATTGCCTTGTTAGATGAAGAAGGCAATCTTCTTGGTGGATTCGTAAGTGGAATGGTCAGGGTGGAACTCCCGAATAAGAGAAGTTTTTGGGTGGATGGAATAGATAGGCAAAGGAATGAAGGAGAACTAATCCTTTATAATCCAGGTTTCAATAAAGGGAAAACAGGGACAAATCAATGGGGAGTGGAAGTAGTAGTGGAAAAGGGCAAGGTTGTGGAGGTGAGGAAATGGCAGGGTGATTCAAACATTCCTGATGATGGATATGTTTTATCCGCCCATTGGAAGGAAGGCTCCGAGAAGGCAGAGGCTCTGGCGAAACTGAATCCCGGTGATGAGGTGGAATTGTTTCTAACAACAGAGGTGGGGGAAATACCGTTGGAGAAAGCTCTTGAGAAAGGTAAGTGGGAAATGGAGGTCAAAGACAAGATAAACAAGTTGTTTTTTGTTACTGCCGTTGATAGAAGCACTTCGCTTGGCACTCCGCTTGGGAATTTCAAGGTAATTTATGAGAATCAAAAAGAGGTGAATATACCGATTCGCTATGGGATAGAGGCTTTGCCCCTTGGAGGAGAAGAGCTTCCCCTCCCTTCTCCTGACAACTCTTGGCTTATTTACCGTGAAGGTGAAATTTTGCGGTTTCTTGTTAGGGAATGGGAGAATCCAAATCCCGATGTGACGATTCGGCGCTTGGAATTCACGCCCACTCTGAATGGATTGCTGACTGGAATTAGAATATCAGGAATTACAGGGGAAATGCGGTGATTTTGAGATTGGACTATTTGGTGATTTACTTTTCCACTTTCGCCTGTCTTTAAATGGTTAGGAATAGCACGGGGTCCATAGGGATATGGGAAAAATTTTGATAGCTCATTTGGATTTGCTCCTTGGAATTTCTGGAAAACGATTAAAAATCTTGCTTGAATATATCACACTAATATTATTAGAATTTAGCGAGGTGATAGAAATGAGGATAGCCAAAATTCTTGTCCTTGTATTCTTTTTTGCCATTTTCTATGCTCAGGGTGCTTTGCTTGAGACACTGCTTCTCGGTGATGGTTCTTTTCTGAAAGACGCACGACCGATGCGTGCTTCCAGTGCTGACCCCAATTGGAAGGATGGAAATGGCGATGCCCGCTATATCGCTCCCAAGCAGACATTCACTTTAGCTGAGCTGGAGGGTCCGGGCATAATCACTCATATCTGGTTCACCATAGCCGCTGAGGACCCAAATTATCCCCGAACGATGACCCTCCGTATCTACTGGGATGGAGAAGATAAGCCATCTGTGGAATCGCCCCTCGGTGATTTCTTCGCCGTTGGACATGGAATAGTAACCCCGCTGAACTCTATTCCCGTCCAGATATCTTCCGATGGAAGGGCTTATAACTGCTACTGGCTGATGCCCTTTAGGAAATCGGCGAAAATAACAATCACGAATGACTCTCCCGATAAAGCCGTTGGAGCTCTTTACTATATGATAGACTGGCTCAAGGTCAAATCTTTACCGGAGGACATACCCTACTTTCACGCCCAGTATAGGCAGGAATATCCCTGCGAGATGGGGAAGGATTACCTCATTTTGAAGACAGAGGGGAAGGGCTTTTATGTTGGTACTGTTCTCTCGGTGCAAATGAACCAGCCTGGTTGGTTTGGGGAAGGAGACGACCGCTTTTACATTGACGGTGAAGAGATTCCTTCGCTTCAGGGGACAGGAACGGAGGACTATTTCAATGATGCCTGGGGTTTCCGTCCTTTCAATCAGCCCTATCACGGGGTGAGCGTTTGGGAAGGATTTGATGTTGACGACAGGGGAACAGCCTACCGCTGGCACATCCAGGACCCTATCCCTTTCAATAAATCCATAATGGTGACGATAGAACACAAGGGGCAAACTTATGATTGGCAAACGGGACGTTTTACCTCCGGTTTTGCGGAAAGGGATGATTTCTTTTCTTCCGTCGCCTTTTGGTATCAAACGGGCAAGGCGACGAGGTTCGCCAGTGTGCCTCCCGTTGAACAAAGGTTTGTGCCCCATATCTATTTGGAAGCTGAATCTCTCCTCCCTTCAGCAAAAGCAGAACCCGCTGAAGCTTTACAAACCCAGGATGGAGGGTGGAGCGGAGGGAAGCAGGTTTTCTTCACACCCAGCGACCAAAACGCTACCCTTGAACTCACTTTCAACATTCCCGAGGCTGGATTGTATGTCCTCAAAGCTGATATCACTCACTCCTGGGATTACGGCATCTGGCAGGCTTATCTGGATGATAAGACCGTGGGAGGAAAGATGGACCTTTATAGCCCAGATGTTCAGACGAAACGGATAAAACTGGGAGTATTTGAGCTTTCGCAGGGAGAACATAAGCTGCGTTTTGTCTGCCAGGGCAAGAACGATAGGTCCCGGGGTTTCTATTTCGGCATAGATGGAATATATTTGCGGAAAATAAAGTGACATTCCCCCACCTTTTTCTCCCTTCGAAGGACTTGCAAGAGGAGGAGGTAATAATTAAAGGAGAACGGGCTTTTTATCTGCTTGAAGTTCTTCGTTTGAAGAAGGGAGAGAAGGTCTACCTTATGGATGGAGAAGGAGCCTACTTCCTTGCCGAGTTGATAAAGGCAAAAAAGGGTAGGGCTTCCTTTAAGATACTTGAGAAGCAATGGCGTGAGAGGAAGCCACCTTTTTTGGAAGTAGGTATCCCCATCCTCAAAGGCAATAGAACCGAGACCGCTATTCGCGCCCTTTCCCAAATGGGTGTGGTTTCTTTTCAGCCTTTTTTGAGTGAAAGAACCATCGTCAAAATGGATGAAAGAAAAAAGAAGCAAAAACAAAGACGTTGGCAAAAGCAAGCTATGGAGGAGGCAGAACTTTCCCAGATGCCCTTTTATCCATTTGTAAGGGAGATAGGCAGGTTTCCCGATATTTTAGAGAAATTCGGCGATATTCCTCTCATAATAGCTTATGAAGGTGCTACTTTTAGAGAGGAGAAATTGTTATATCCCCTTCCCCAGCGGGTTGCCATTATAACGGGACCAGAGGGGGGCTTCAGCGACAAAGAAATAGAGAAGGCGAGGGAGAAAGGGGCTTATCTCGTTTCTTTGGGGGAAAATATATTGAGCGCCGAGTTCGCTCCCATAGTCTTAGCTTCCCTCATCCTCTTCTCCTACCGTTTTGACACACCTTTGAGAGTTTCCTAAAATGATTTATTAAGGAGGCGAAAGAAGTGGTTATCTCGCTTATCGGTGTTGGAAAGATGGGTTCCGCTTTAGCAAAGGGGTGGCTTAGTGCTGGGATTAAGGGGGACCAACTTTTTATTTATGACAAAAACCCGCTTGCTATTAAGGCATTTGAGGGGAAAACGCAGATTGCAGGAACTGTTGAGGAAGCAATCCAGAGGGGCGAGGTGGTCGTCTTTGCCGTTAAGCCGAAAGATTTATCACCACTTTTAGAAGATGTTGCTGGACTATTGAGAGACAAGATAACCATCAGCATTGCTGCGGGTGTTCCCCTGAAGACGCTCAGAAGCAAGACGGATTCAATCTGGGTTAGGGCAATGCCGAACCTTGCCTGTGAGGTTGGACAGGGTTTAATCGCAATATGCGGCGATGAGAAGGGGTTGGAAAAAGCGGAGGAAATATTTCAACTGACAGGTAAAGTTTTAAAGGTAGAGGAGCATATGATGGATGCCATCACAGCCCTTTCGGGAAGCGGTCCTGCTTTCGTTTTTCTTATAATGGACGCACTTTCTGATGGTGGGGTTAAAATCGGTTTGCCGAAGGAGCTATCTTTACAAATCGTTTCTCAGCTCCTTCTCGGCTCGGTTGCGCTCCTCCAAACCTCATCTCTTCATCCTATGCAGTTAAAGGATAATGTGTGCTCCCCTGGTGGAACAACGATAGCTGGTGTCCAGGTATTGGAGAGGAATGGTTTAAGGGGAATTATTATGGAGGCGATTGAGACAGCTTTTAGGAGGGCGGAGGAGTTGAGAAAAATCTCCGAAGAGAGGGGGGAAAATAAGTGAGAATATTACCCATAGATATAATGAAAAAGAAATTTAGGAGGAGGTTCAGGGGGTATGACCCCCAAGAGGTGAATGATTTTTTAAATGAGGTTTCGAAGAGTATGGGAGAAATCCTTGTAGAGAACGCTAATTTGAAGGAGGAGCTTGAGAAGGCGCGGGAGAAGCTTGAACATTATGAGAGGATGGAAGAAGCTTTGAAGAACGCGTTGGTGCTAGCGCAGAAAACGGCGGATGAGACTATAGCAACAGCTCATAAAAGAGCGGATATTATCATTGAGGAAGCTAATAATAAGGCGAGGGAAATCGTTGAATCGGTACAGGAAGAGAAAAAAAGGATATATCAGGAAATTAGCGAGCTTAAAATTAAAAGGGATAATTTGAAAGCCCAAATCCTCGGCATTATAAATGCCATAGCTCAGCTTCTTGACAAGGAGGAAGAATGCGAAAAGGAATCCCAATCGCCGTCATCCTGATACTCTCTCTTCTGATACTTATTCCTACTAATTTCTTATCTCGTAATCTTGCTCCTAACATACCTCTCCAAGACCTACAGGGAGCTTCAAAGATTTTTTCTCCACTTATGCGGTGGGGAATGGGACAGGAGATTCTTAAAAACCTCACTGAAAAAGTAAGGGACCCTTCAGTATTTATCCTTGCTGGAATAGTGTATGGGGAGGAAGGGGATTCCCAAAAGGCTCTTAACTTATTTGGGCAAGCTGAGCAAATGTTACCAGCTGACCCTTTACCATCTTTACTTATCAAGCTCTACAGTTCGAAAAAATCTTTAGATAAAGACACCTTTTTCCTCATAGAGCAGGAGGTCAAAACGAGATTGCGAGGGTGGTTCAGGGATAAGCCGTTATCTAGGCTTTACGAATTGAGGGGTAATATCCTTGAGGCCAGGAAAATAGAAGCACGCATATCCGCATATAATAGGGCGTTAGTGGTAAGGATTGTTTTCATATTTTTCCTTTGGATTTTCGCTTTTCTTGCCGGTTCCATTCTCTTGATTTACTTCCTTGCCACACGCCTTAAAGAAGCACCTCCCTCGGTTTATATACCGAGCATCGGTTGGGGATGGTCCCTCCTCTACATTTTCCTATTCTTTTTCGTAAGCACTGCGATAAGCTCTATTCCCGTAGTTATGCTCTCTCTTCCTATTCAGTCCTCCAGTTTCTGGAAAAATTCGCTTCCTTTATTCATACTTTTAGGGGAACTCATAGGTGGTGTTTTGGTTTATTATCTTGCTTTGAAGAGACTATCAAGAAAAGGTTGGACTTTGATGGACCTGGGAATAAGGGTAGAGGGTTTTCGTCCAATTTTGTGGGGATTCGGAGGGTGGCTGGTTGCTTTCCCATTGGTCGCTATCGGTCTTCTTATCTCCTACTTAATAAATGCCGATGCGATTAAGAGTTCGCAAGATATTTCAACCTTTTTCCTATCCTCTTCTCCTTTGGGAAAGTTTGTTATTGGTTTTCTCGTAATTGCTGTTGCTCCTCCGATAGAGGAATTCCTTTTTCGTGGACTTCTCTATCCAGCGCTTAGAGAGGAACTCGGACCTCTTCTTGGCATATTGTTGAGTGGTTTCTTCTTCGCCTCAATCCATCACGATGTTTCCCGCCTTCTCCCCCTGATGGCACTGGGAATTCTTTTCGCCTTTCTCTATGAACGGCGCCGCTCATTACTACCTTCAATCATCGCCCATGCCCTCTGGAACGCCCAGACTCTTGTTTCTCTTTACTTGTTTTTTGGGTAAATGATAAACTTATTTTGGGTGAAAAAATTGGTTAAAAAATTTATCATCTTTTTTTATCTATTCTTGCCAGTATTCTGCTTCTCTCAGTTTCTTCTAACTATACCTTATAGCGAGGAGCCACCAACCATAGATGGCAAAGTTTCTCCAGAAGAGTGGAAAAAGGCGAGTGCGATAGGAATCCTCTTTCCAATCGGTCAGGATGAACTTTCCCTTCCTTCTACTATTTTTTATCTGTGCTACGATTCCCAGTGCCTTTACATAGGTTTTACCTGCCAATCTTTCGGGCAACCAATAGCTCAGGAGAGGGAAAGGGACGGCAATGTCTGGGAAGATGACGCCGTGGAGATTTTCCTCTCGCCTTCTTTCCCGCGTTATTTCCAGTTTATCTTGAATTCTAAAAACAGCATATGGGATAGCGATGGGAAGGATGCCAGCTGGAATTGTGAGTGGAAGCACGCCATTTCCCTCAAAGAGAATGGCTGGGAGGGAGAAATAGCAATTCCCTTTTCCAGTCTTGGCGTAACTCCAAAGGAAGGGGATTTATGGCGTTTCAATCTTGCGCGCGATGTCCCTTCTCCTCGCAAGTTATCGCTTTCCTTTGCCCCCTGCAAAAGCTCCTTCCATGAGCCAGAGAATTTCGCAATCTTGTCCTTTGGCAATCCAACTGACGCCTTCCGCCTTTATCCTTTGCCTCTCCAGAACCTCTACCTTGACCCCACAAAAGAAGAGTGTGGCAAATTGAGCCTCGTCGTGGAGTCGCCTAATTCCAGCCTGATTTCAGGGAAACTAAGAAAGGGGGAAGAGGTTAAAGATTTTGGGGACAGGCTCTCCCCTAATGAGAGAAAAGAGATAATATCATTTTATCTATCGCCAAAGGAAAGGGCGAGTATAAGCCTCTCGGCAAAAAATCTGGAGGGAAAGGAGTTGATAACGCTTCAAATGGCAATGGAAAGACCACCGCTTTTAAATGTTTCATTGGTCAGGAGATTCCTCATCAAGGGATGTGTTGATGTCTCTGTATCTTCCGATGTCCTCTCCGAGAAGATGAAAAGGATTGAATTGAGCCTGTTGAAGAATGGGAACGAAGTTTTAAGAAAGGAATGCAAAGTGGAAGGAGGAAAAGGGGAGGACGAGATAAGGGTAGCTCACTTGCCCGAGGGCGATTACGAACTGCTAATCAAGGTTTATGATGGGGAGGGTAATCTCTTGGCGAGCCAAAAAGAGAGCCTTACGATTCCCCAAAGACCCGCTTGGCTCGGCTCAAAAGCCGGAATAACCGATGAGGTGCTACCTCCCTGGACACCAATAAAGGTCAATGGCGATAATATTGAGGTGTGGAACAGAAGCTATACCTTCGGTGAGGATGGTCTTCCCAAATCCATCGTTTCCAAAGGCAAGGAGCTACTATCCGCTCCAATTAAATGGGAATTGGAAGTGGAGGGTATGACGATGGATTTAAAGGGACGAAAAACCGTCCTTCAAGAAAAGCCTAACATCTTCGTTCAGACCCGTTCTGGCAAGAACTACATCTGTAAGACCAGTGTGGAATACGATGGTATGGTTCGTTTTGATGTTTCCCTCAATTCTTCCAATGGAAAGCCTTTCATTCTTAAAAAGCTTAGATTGATAATCCCCATTAAGACACCCTATGCCAAATACCTCCATTATTATCCGGGTATGTGGGGTACTTCCTCCAATTCCTTTGGGATAAAAGAAGATTGGGAAAGCCCTTTTCGCCCCCTGATATTCATAGCTGATGAGGAGAAAGGTCTAACCTGGTTCACTGAATCCGACCAGAACTTCCATCTTGCCCAGCCGGAGAAGGCGATACAGGTAAGAAGGAAGAAGGATACGACATTCCTTATCATTAACATCATAGATTTGCCGGTTTCCACCTCCTCCTATTCTTTTACCTTCGGCATCCAGGCGACTCCAGTCCGTCCGGTTCCCGTAGCGTGGTGGTTAAAGGAGCGCATATGCCATTGGGGTTATTATGGAATGGAAAAAGCCCCAGCCTCTGGAGCCATAAGCATAACCTATCCAACGGAGGGAAACATAAACCAGAGGCAGGGTAGCCTGCAAGCCTGGGTGAGGATAGATTTTGATACTCAAGAGGAGGTAAAGGAGGGGGTGTCTCGTGGTGATTACAATCGCAATTTCCTGGCAATTTACCTTCCCAACGGCGATATTGCTAGCCTCTACTGGAATATAGACGATAGAGGTATGCGCTTCTACGCCTACGATGCTACCAACAAGACTTATCCGATAATTCTGGGCGCGCCTGCAAAATTGGATAAGGGTTGGCATCATATAGCTTTAAGTTGGGGAAAGGAGATAAGGATATTCGTTGATGGAGTTGAGACTGCAAGAAAAGAGTTCTACGGGCTATTCGGCAAGGATGTGGAATTGAGAGAGGGAAGGATAGTTCTGGGTGGAGGGCGTTGTGAAATGGCGATAGCCCAATTCGCAATCTATGATACCCCCATTGAATCGGTTATTCCCTCTCCCGTTTTGCCAAAGCAAAATGCTCTCCTCTGGGAAAGCTATGAAAATGTTTCTCTTGAAGATGGTAGAACCAATGCTGAAATTGGAAAAGGTGGAATCCTTAGTGGTAAAGCCGTTTTAGAGGAAAGTCCTTACGGTAAGGCTTTGTGCTTATGGTCTAAGAATTTGCAGGGTATGTTGATGCTGGATGTGGCAAAGGAAATGGGGGCAAGGACGATAGTCTTCCACGAGCACTGGACGGACATCCAGAATTACACTGAGACAACTCATAAGGAGGAGCTTCGTTCCCTTGTTGAAGCTCTTCATAAGCGAGGGATGAGACTTGCGGTCTATTTTGGTTATGAGATGGCTGACATAGCTCCCGAGTTTCCTTTCTACAGTCAGGAATGCCTTAGGTGGCGTCCAGGTCAGTGGTTCTACACGCGCCAGCCCGAGCAAAAGGATTACGGTGTTTGCTACAACTCTCCCTGGGCAGATTTTCTCGCCGATGGAATGGAGAAAGTTTTGAAGAAATACGATATAGATGGTGTTTACCTTGATGGAACGGCTGTGCCTATGGGTTGTGATAACACCCTTCACGGTTGCGGTTACTATGATGAGAAGGGTAACCTTCACGCCACATTTCCAATCTTCGCTGTTAGAGACCTGATGAAAAGAATCTACACGATTTGTTATCACCATCGTCCGAATGAGCCCTTTGTCAATGCCCATAACTCCACATATCTTGGCTCGCCAACGCTTGCCTTCACAACTTCCTATTGGGATGGTGAGCAGTTTGCTGGAGCGCAGCGGGATAACAAACATCCACTTGAAATCCTCCCTCTGGACTCTTTCCGCTGCGAGTTTATGGGACATAACATAGGTGTTCCCGCCGATTTTCTCGTTTACGAGGGGAATCCGTTCACTTATCAGGAGGGTATGGCTATCGCCTTAATCCACGATGTATTCCCTCGCCCGCCAGGATTAGGAAGCGAAGGATTTGAGATGGCAAGCAAGATATGGAAAGCCTTTGAGGAGTTCGGGGCTATGGAATCGCAATGGATTCCTTACTGGCAGGAGGATAGACCTGTCAAGACGAATAGCGAGGATGTTTATGCAAGCACCTATTTGAAGAAGGGCGAAGGAGCGATAATAGTCATTTCAAATCTTGGAAAAGAAGCTAAGCAAGTATCCTTGCAAATAGATAGCAAGAAGCTCGGCTTCAAGCCCAAGGAGGCAAAGGAAATTATAACTTCAACAAACCTGCCAGTGGAGAATGGCAAGATAAGCCTCTTTTTACCCACTTTCAGAGTGAGGGTTTTGGTTTTGAAAAAATAAAAAAACTTGCTCCTATGACATCAAGAGAAAGATATAAGAGAACCCTCCTTTTCAAGGAAGTGGACAAAGTTCCTTTTCAACCGGGCGGTCCGAGGGAATCAACTCTCAAGAGGTGGAGGGAAGAGGGGTTGCCGGAGGGTAGGGATTGGTTCTCCCATCTTTGCGACCTTTTGGGGATTGAGCTGGAGAAGCCACAGAAGCCCATCGTCAATTTGAAAATTTCCTTTGAGCCCATTCCTCCCTTTGAAGAGAAGGTCCTCGAGAGGCGGGGAAATCATTTGATAGTGCAAGATTACAAAGGAGCGATAGTGGAAATAGAGGATAAATACGATTTCTCCTATCTCCGCTATGCGAAGGATTTCGTTACGAGGAAATGGCACAAATTTCCCGTGGAAAATGAAGACGATTGGAAAGAGATGAAAAGAAGATTTAATCCCCAGTCTCCTGAAAGGTATGATGAGGATTTAGAGATTAAGGGAGATATTCTCAAGGACAGGGATTGGGTCTTAACTATTAGCATTCCCGGTCCGTTTTGGCAAATGAGGGATTGGTGTGGACTGGAAAAGCTCTGCCTATTGATGATTGAGAAGCCCGCTTTCGTTAGAGAGATGAGCGATTTCTGGAGGGAATTCGTCTCCACCATACTAAAAAAGTATGTTGACAAAATCAGTTTTGATGCGGTGATTATAAACGAAGATATGGCTTATAAGGGAAAATCTATGATTTCGCCAAGTATGGTTAGGGAGTTCCTTTTCCCTTGCTGGCGGGAGTGGAGCGAGCTATTGAGGAATAGTGGTTGTGAGATAATAATTCTGGATTCGGATGGATATATTGGGGAGCTGATACCTATCTGGATAGAGGCAGGAATAAATTGCACTATTCCCTTGGAGATAGCTGCAGGAAACGACCCAGTGGAGCTAAGGAAAAAGTTCGGTAAGAATATTGCTTTCATCGGAGGCATAGATAAGAGAAAAATAGCGAAAGGAGGCAAAGAGCTTGAGGAGGAGTTGGTAAGGTCAGTTCCGTTTATGTTAAATTACGGCGGATATATTCCTACCTGCGACCACGCCGTTCCGCCAGATGTTTCTTGGGAGAATTTCCTTTACTATTCTCGGATTTTGGCAAAACTCACAGGTTGGCTTTGAAAGGAGGAAAAAATATGAATAATCCAGCTTTTCTTCTCTTTTTTCTTAGCATCATCCTGGTTCTCGCCCAAGCTGGTGTGAGACAAGAAAAAAGCGATGACCCACATCGCCCAATTTATCATTTCCTTCCGCCTGCTCACTGGATGAACGACCCCAATGGCTTAATTCAGTGGGGGGATACCTATCATATGTTCTATCAATATAATCCCGCATTTCCTAAGGCAGGTAAGGTCTGTTGGGGGCACGCTATAAGCAAAGACCTCATTCATTGGAAAGATTACCCGATAGCCCTTGAACCTACCCCGGCAGGTCCCGATAAGGACGGATGCTGGACGGGCTGTGCTGTGGACGATAACGGCACTCCAACGCTCATCTATACAGGCGTATTTCCTGAATGCGTGTGCATAGCCATCGGTGATAAGGAACTTCTGAAGTGGGAGAAGTATGAAAAAAATCCTGTCATTCCCGCCCCACCAGAGGGTTTTGAAGTAACGGGATTCCGCGACCCATATGTGTGGAGAGAAAAAGATGGTTGGTATCTTGTCCTTGGCTCGGGTGTGAAGGGGAAAGGGGGTATAGCCTTCCTTTACAAGTCCCAAGACCTACGCACCTGGGAGTATCTTCATCCACTCTGTGAGGGGAAGGAGGAAGAAACGGGATTTATGTGGGAATGCCCGAACTTCTTCCCATTAGATGGCAAACATATACTCATAACATCACCAATTCCTTTAGGCTATCCCATTTACCTCATTGGTAATTACCGAAATCATCGGTTAAATGTTGAGAAAATAGGGAAAGTTGATGTTTGTCCTCACTCTTTCTATGCCCCCCAGATTTTCAAGGACAAAAAAGGGAGGATGTTGATGTTTGGTTGGCTTAGGGAGATGCGTTCTTTTGAAGCACAAAAAGAAGCTGGATGGTCAGGGGTTATGTCTTTACCGAGGGTATTATCTCTAACAGATGGTGAACTTGCTCAAGATGTCGTTCCAGAGATTCAAAACATACGCACTTCCAATCACTATAAAATCTCAAATGTTGAAATAGAAGAGACCGATTTTAAAGTGCTTCACGGGGTAAATGGCGATGCATTGGAGATTGAAGCGGTTTTTCGCCCCCAGGAGGCGAAGTCATTTGGAATAGTTATTCGTCGTTCTCCAAATGGGGAAGAAAGGACGCTTATCGGTTATGACACGACTAAACAGGAGGTTTTCCTTGATGCAACTTCTTCCTCTCTTGACGAGACGGTGCAAAAGCCTTTCTTCTCAGCGAAAATGGTGCTTAACGATTCTCCCCTATATATAAGAGTTTTCATAGACCGTTCCGTTGTTGAGGTCTTCTTTAATAAAAAAATTGCCCTCACAACTCGCATTTATCCAACAAGACGAGATAGCACAGAGGTCGGCTTGTTCTCCAAAGGAGGTAAAGCGGAATTGGAGAGGTTTGAAGCCTGGACGATGAAGTCAATCTGGTGAAGGGCGAGGAGGGGTTCCCATTACTGGTCTATGTCTTAGTGGTTTGAGATAGATAAAGCAAACTACACCAGAAAGGACTGGCTAACTTTTTCTGTAGATAAGAGGACCATTGGGCATAATATTCCTTCAGACTGTATTTACCGAAAAGCCATTCAAGGAGCATCATAAGGATGAAAGCGATGAGATACCCGATGCCCTTAAACCATCCTTTTATAAAGCTAGTTGCCATTGCTCCCAAAATGCCCAAAAGGGTCATAATGTAATATCTCAGGGTAGAGGTAAAGGTTGTTTTGTAAAAGGAGGTTTGATATGAAGAAGTAGGGATTGCCTTAAGGCGAAGATTTCTGGCACATTCCAAGCAAACTTCCAGAGCGGGTTTCAGGTTATTGTGACCGATTTTCTCTCCTTCCGATATAAGTTCATCCCACCATTGTAAAAAGCAAAGAGCACCGAGTTTGAAGGAGCTTTCAAAGACATCCATATGTTGGGAGGTGGTTTTTCCCAATATCTCATTCCATTTGCCTGTGTTTACCATAGAGGCTAACAGGATAATCTTCTCGCCTCTATTCAAGGGGTAGGAATTTATTCCCAATATAGAAAGGCATTGCTCATATTTCTGTTGAAGGAAGAGGGACAAAGCGAGGTAAGGGCGTGCTCTCGGCTCACCTTCATCATAAGCCTTTTTCAAGTGCTTCTCTGACAGAGGAAGGGAAAGATTAAGAAGAAGGCGTATTCCTTGGTAGAAATTGTGGAGGGATGGAACGGAGCTTTTGCCATTGTAGATTTCAGCCTGGAAAAGCTCGGATGAGTTCCCTATAAGCGATTCACCCCTGCTGAGTTGGGAAATGAGGAGAGTTTCAACATCAAATATCACAGAGGGAACAAATCGGAAAATCTGGTTCAGGAGTTCCGGTAGTTTCTCTACCTCAAATGGAATAAGAAAGCTATTGGAACGAATAAAAGCAAATACGCGTAGTGGTTTGTCCGAAAGCTCTTTGATTTTTTCTCTGAATTCCAAAGGTGAGAAGGTTAAAAGATAAACCCCTCTTGGCAAATAGTTCGGTGTGAAAGCAGATACGGCGGATGGAGGGTTCGGGTGGTAGATTATCTGTTTCACATTTTTCCAGGGCATCCTTTTATTGCCCAGCCGAATCTCATTCTCGGTCAGGAGCAACCAACTACCTATTTTCAGTTTATCTATCAATAGAGCAACGGCTAATGAGGATAATCCTGCGAATAGAAGGAGGATAAGAATTAAAAGAGAAAGGGGGAAATTGGGAGGTAAGCGGAAGAATAGATAGATACCGAGCAAGATGCTGATTATGAAGATAATCAAAACAGCAATAATGATTAATGCTATCTTGTCTCCCTCGCGGGGTACAAAGAACCGAGATACGATATTCTCGTAATATTCCGACACTTTGCCCAACATATAGAAAAAGGAATTTATGCCAAGGAATGGACGCTTTTTACTTCAGAGATTATCTTCTTTACCTGGCTGCGGATTGATTCATCGGCTTCCCTTTCCATCTTCTGAAGATGTTGGTCCACTTCCAGCAATTCCCCTATGACTGCCTGAACGCTGGCAAGAAGCCCCTCGGGGTGGTAACCACCTTCAAGAACGAGGAAGACTCCCCCTATGCAGAATTCATCGTTTATTTTTCTGACAAGCCGGGCTATTCGGGAAAAGCCGTAAGGACTAAGGAACATCCCTCCCAGGGGGTCGGCGAAATGGGCATCAAAGCCCGCGGAGACAGCAATCAGCTGGGGAGCAAATCTCTTAGCTAAAGATGGGAGCAATTCCTCAAATACCATAATGTATTCGTCATCACCGCAACCAGCTGGGAGGGGAACATTAACCGTGTATCCCTTTCCTTCGCCTTCTCCTATCTCTACAATCTTGCCCGTTCCGGGATACCAGGGATACTGGTGGGTTGAAAAGTAGAGAACATTGGGGTCTTCGTAGAATATATTTTGGGTGCCATCCCCGTGATGAAGGTCCCAATCGACTATGAGAACTTTTTTAAGTCCAAGCAACTCTTGTGCGTATCTGATTGCGCATGCTATGTTATTGAAGAGACAGAAGCCAGCTCCCCGATCCCGGGAGGCGTGATGTCCCGGTGGTCTGACGAGAGCAAAAGAATGTTCTTGCAAACGCCAAGCGTTCTCTATTGCCTTTATCGCTCCTCCTACCGCTAATAGGGCGATATCGTAGCTCACCGCGGAAACGAAGGTATCGGCATCAATCCAATTGCCACCCATAAAGGCGATTGTTCTTATCAGGTTGACATAGGATTTTGTGTGAACTCTCAAAAGAGCATCCTCTTCTACATACATAGGGTCAAGCCATTTCAATTCCCTCGCAAAGGGAGAATTCTGTAAACCTTTCACAAGAAATGCAAGCCTTTGGGAAGATTCGGGGTGCTCTATCCCTTTGTTGTGCAGGAGATAACGAGGAGAGTAAATTAGGGATACGCCCATTCTATTCCTCTATCTCCTTTCTCAGGGTTTTAACTGCCCGGGCAGGGTCATCGCTCTCAAAGATGTAGGAACCAACAACTAAAATTGAGGCACCTGCTTTTCTAACTTTCTTTATATTATTTATGTTAATTCCACCATCAGCTGATATTTTCACGGAAAGCCCCTTTTCTGAGATAATCTTGCTCGCTTTTTCAATTTTCTTAAGGGTAAAAGGGAGTAGCTCCTGTCCACCGTAGCCGGGATTAACGGTCATTATTAGGAGGATGTCTATGAAATCCCAGATTTCCTCCAAAAGGCAGAGCGGAGTCGCAGGATTCAGGGCAATCCCTGCCTTCACTCCTTTGTCCCTGATTTTCTCCAAAACCCGAAAGATATGGGGCGTGCTTTCATAGTGGATAAAAATAGCATCTACTCCAGCCGAGGCAAAACTCCTGATATGCCTTTCGGGTTTCTCCACCATTAAGTGGGCATAAAAGGGAAGGGAGAAATGGCTACGAAGGGATTCTATAACCGATGCTCCGAAACCTATTTCCGGGACGAAATGACCATCCATAACATCAATGTGAAGGGAATCAATTGTATCCTTTATCCTCTCAACCTCTCCTCGCAGATTCCCCTGATCGGCGGAGAGAAGTGAAACGGAGAGCTCCGTCATTTTAAAGTTTCTTCCTTCATCAATGTGTCATCTATGTAAACCCTAATTGTTACTTTTGCTCCTTCACCTTCAACTTGCTGGTCAATTATGTCTCCCGGTTTGTGCATCTCTTCATAAACGATTCTTTTACCGTTATCATCCTCAACTTCAATCGTTATTTTCCTACTAGCTGCTGAATCGGGCACAGAGAAGCGAACAGTAGCGCTTTTCACATTTCCTTGGGTTGAGGGAGAGGAGATTGTAGGGGTAGTGGCTTCAACTGGTGGTCCGAGGCTTACCTTGAGATTAACCTGTGTCCCTTTGGCTACTCTGCTTTGGGGGGCGGGGGATTGAGAGATTACCTGCCCGAAGGGAATAGTTCTATCCGGGACATAGCTTACATCACCAATCTGCAATCCCAAATCCTCCAGCAATTTTCTTGCCCTTTCCTCCTCAAGGGAGCGCAGGTCGGGAAGAACAACATAGGGAGCTCCTGTGCTTACTATAAGGTTTATTTTCCTCCCTTTCCTAACTAAATTCCCTGCAGGAGGTTGTGTTGAGATTATGTAACCTTGGGGTAGGGTTTCACTTTCTTTTTCTATTATTTCGCCCAGCTTCAAGCCGTTCTTCGCGAGCAAATACTGTGCATCTTCCAATGTTTTTCCTCGCAAATCAGGAACAACGGTCTCTGCTGGTTTGCCCACACCGAGGAAGGCATAAAGAAACAGGAAAAGTAGAGCCAATCCTATCAAGCTCCAGATGATGAACACGGCGCTCTTGATGAAGATAGGTTCTCTCTTTTCCTCTATATGGGGGGGTGCCTGTTGCACTTCTTCATCCATTGGTGACCAACTGAGAGGTAAGCCAAATCTCAAGGCGTTTCTTATAGCTTTTAAGTCGTCGAGCATCTGGTCAATTGAGGCATATCTTTTATCCAAGTCCTTCTGCAATGCTTTCAGGACGACTCCCTCCAGCGCCCTTGGTACTCCTGGGTTTAGTTTCCGTGGAGAAGGAGCAGGCTCGCTTGTCTGTTTAGCGACTATAGCCAGGGGGTCCGGTCCCTCAAAGGGTGGACTGCCTGTCAAAGCCTCAAAAAGAATGGCGCCCAAAGAGAAAATGTCGGATTGTGGTGTTTGCACAGCCCCCCGAGCGATTTCAGGGGCTGTATAAGGAGCCCTATCCATAATAAGGGAGAAGTCTCCCTTTTTTATATAATCATAGAAGGGGACAAATATCCCTGCATTGATGAGTTTTATGTTTCCTTCAGGTGTGACGATGACATTGTTGGGGTAAAGATCGCCGTGCACTAAGCCAATTTTATGGAGAGCGGAAAGGGCTTCCCCAATTGCGAGAGCCATATCTACGGCGAGTGCCGTGGGGAAAGGAGCGCGCATTTTGAGCCTGTCTTTTAGGGGCATCCCCCGCAGTTCCTCATAAATGAGAAAAGCTTTATTCTCCTCAAGGTAATAATCAACCAGTTTGGCAAGTTGAGGGTGTTCTAATCCCTTAAGTTTATCAACTATCTGAATAAAGGATTTCTTTCTCGCTTCATCTAAAGGCGGTTGTATAACGACGAGGTGATAGCGTGTGCCTCCTTTTCTTGCTTTATAGCATACCGAAAGGGTATCGGAGCTTAGCTTTTCTAAAAGTTCTAATCCTTCACCCGCCATGTTCTGGCCAAAAGTTCTTTATAGTTTAATGATTTTTGCATCGCTATTATTAACATTTTTAAAAGCATTTTTGGTATCCAAGATAAGCTGGCAATTGTCAGCTATCCATTGATAATTAAAGCAAGAGTGGTCGGTAGCGAGGATTACGAGGTCCATTTGTCGCAAAGTTTCCTCGTTTAGCGGTATAGATTTAAGAGATATGTTGGAGTTTTTGGAGGAAGGAAAATCTGTCGGCGCTAATTCTGGTTTATAAGGGTCGTGGTAGTAGACAATCGCCTTCTTTTCCATTAGTTGTTCTATCAACCTAAGCGCTGGTGATTCCCTTATATCCGATATATCCTTCTTGTAGGTAACCCCGAGTATAAGTATTTTGGAGTCATTAAGGGGTTTTCCGGCTTCGTTCAAAATGTCGGCAGCTAAATCCACTATATAGTGTGGCATACCCATATTGATTGTATCAGCGATCTCCAAAAGAAGCTCGTTATGCCCAACTTCTCTAAGGCGCCATCTCAGGTAATGGGGGTCTACTGGGATGCAGTGTCCCCCTACACCTGGACCCGGGTAGAAAACCTGGAAACCGAAGGGTTTTGTTTTCGCTCCCTCTATAACCTCCCAGATATCTATGCCAAGTTTCCGGCACACTATCGCCATCTCGTTGGCGAATGCGATGTTAATATAGCGGTAGGCGTTTTCAAAAAGCTTGACCATCTCCGCCGTCCTAGCATTGGAGACGGGCACGACCTGCTCAATTATCTGCTCGTAGAGATGGCAGCCTATTTCCGTGCAGTTGGATGTTATCCCGCCCACTATCTTCGTGATTTTCTTTAAGGGGTGCTCCTTATCTCCAGGGTTTATCCTCTCAGGTGAGAAGACGAGGAAGAAATCTTTGCCTACCTCCAAGCCCTTGGATTGGAAAAGGGGTAGAAGTAATTCTTCCGTTGTGCCTGGATAGGTCGTGCTCTCAAGGGAAACGAGCATCGGTGAATGGAGGTGTTGTGCAATACCGTTCGCTGCCTCTTTGATATAAGAGAGATTCGGTTCTCTATACCTCGTAACAGGTGTAGGCACGGTAATGATAGCCACATCGGCATCCTTTAAGACGCAGTAATCAGTGGTTGGAGTGAGCAAGCCCTTTTCCACGGCATCTTTCAGCTGTTCGGGGGCAACATCTTCTATATAAGATTCACCTGCAAGAATTTTGGAGATTTTGTCTTTGTTGATATCAATGATGAATACCCTGAACCCTTCATCGATGAATGCTATCGCAAGTGGCAGACCAACATATCCTGCCCCTATTATGGCTATTTTTGCTTTTTTCTCATCAATCTTTTCCCACAAGTTCTTAAGCATCCGAACATACCTCCTTTTTATTCTTCAAGGACTTTTCTTCCGTCCTCCTTAATCAGTTGGCGAACTCTTTCTTTGGAGAGCCCTATCTTCTCCCCGATTTCTCTCAAGGAAAGCCCTTCCAAAAAGTACATCCGCAAGATGTCCTTGGAGCGTTGAGGTATGTCGGCGTATTTTATCTTCTGCTCAAGGTTATCAAGGTCCACTTCTGGTTGGGCTGGAGCTTCCTCCGGCTGTATATCTTCCAGCGTCATTTGTTCATCATCCTCTTCTTGAGTGGGAAGATATCCCCTTCCCTTAAGCTGGGCTTTCTCTTTTTGGAGGAAGCGGCGGATGGACTGCTTTATCCAGATGGTTGCGTAGGTGGAAAAACTCCCCTTTTGGGGTTTGTATTTATCAATGGCTTTGAGCAGTCCATAAACACCCTCAAGGAAAATATCGTCGTATGTAACCGTGGGTATGGATTGGGCATAACGATAGTATCGTCTTGCCCATTTATGGACAAGCCCGATATTCTCCTCTACGAGGGCATCCCTCGTGAATTTGTCTCCTTGCTGGGCAGCGGCAAATCGCTCCCGTTGAATTCTTTCTCTCTCTGGAGTTTTTGCTTTGCGTGCCATAGCTCAAACAATTATACGCTTATTTCCCTCTTTTAGTCAAGGGGAAATGCTCAAAGGAGGTGTGGAAGGTAGTAAATCTTTCATCACTTCTTTATACTTACTATCCTTAATATCTATCTTGGCTTCATCCATAAGCGATTTCATAACTTTCTCCGGTTTGCCCTGCTCATTTGCCTTCTTCAATGCTATCCTCCGTTTTAGGTAATCTCTCCAGGAATCCAAGGTTGCTAAGTGGCGGTCCTCAACCCTTATCAATGCATAACCGTTGGGAAGCTTTATTATATCGCTTGTCTTCCCAAGGGGTAAAGACAAAGCCAACTCCGCCAACTTTGGACTAAGTTGGCGCAGCTGGGCTATGGAAACATAGCCCAGGTCTCCCCCTTTATCCTTTGTGTAAACATCCTGTGATGAATCCTTCGCCACAACCTCAAAAAAAGCTCCTGAAGCCAACTTTTCCTTTGCTTTTTTGATTTCCTCTTCTTTCCCATTGACGATCCATCTCAAACGCACCCTATCAAGGGAAGATTTATTCTTGTTGAACTCATCCTCTATCTCCTTGTCGGAGATTTCTATACCCTTTGTAATCAGCTTGACCTCCGCAAGGCTTACTAACACTTCCTTCTTGTAATCTTCCAAGGTCAATCCCTGCTTCTTGAGTTCTTCAAGAAGGGATGGGTATTCCCTTTTGGCGAAATCAAGTTCCTTCTCTACCTCTTCCTTGCTTGGATATACTCCCTCTTTTTTGGCAGCTTGCAGGATTAATCTCTCCCTTATCAGCTTGGCAAGGGCGTCCTTGCCAGCCAATTTCTCTGCTTCTTCCTGAAGTTCCTTTCTCGTTATCTTCTCCTTATTAACGACGGCAACTGTGCCTCCACCGCAACCTGCCAATATGAACAGGATTGCTGAAATACAAGCTAATAAAATTAACGCTTTCCTCATTTTACCTCCTTATTGCAAATTTGGATGGCTTCTTTATAAACTTCTACATATTTTCTTGCTGAGGCGTCCCAAGAGAAATCCTTCTTCATAGCATTTATTTGGACGATTTTCCAGGCATTTTTGTTTCCAAAAATCGTTAATGCTCGCTTTACGGCTTCAAGCAAAGCAACTGGCGAATACTCCTTGAATAAGAAGCCCGTTCCTTCGCCAGTTGCTGGATTGAACTCCTCAACACTATCAGCCAATCCGCCCACTTCCCTTACAACTGGTATGGTTCCATAACGCATAGATATCATTTGGCTTAGTCCACAGGGTTCATATAGCGAGGGCATAAGAAAGATGTCACATCCGCCATAAATTAGATGAGAAAGCCGCTCGTCAAATCTAACGAAAAGCTTGAATTTGTCTTCATAGATCTTCGCCTTTTCCTTCAACTTTTCCTCTATCTCCCTTTCTCCAACTCCTAATATCACCATCTGTATGTCAAGCTTGAACAACTCATCCATTGCTTGAAGAAGTATATCAAAGCCTTTTTGGGAGGCAAGCCTGGATACAAGTCCTATCAGAGGAACATCCTTTGGAGCCAAACCAACCTCCTTCTGAAGGAATTTCTTGTTCTCTACCTTCTTTTCAAGGGAATCCACATCATAATGAACAGGAAGGAAAGCGTCTGTTTTGGGGTTCCAAACCTCGTAATCTATGCCATTGATTATACCCCTCAGCCTTTCCCTTCTGTAGGAAAGGGCTCCCTCCATTCCCGCTCCCAATTCTTTGGTCTGTATCTCCTCCGCATAACGGGGACTGACAGTGGTGATTATGTCGCTGAAGACGATGCCTCCCTTCATAAAGGAAAATTGCCCCCAGAACTCCAGTTTATCGAAGCTGAACAATTCCTCGGGCAATCCGGCTATATGGAGGGTCTCTGGAGGGAAGTTGCCCTGATAAGCGAGATTGTGGATGGTATAAACGGTGGCTATTCCCTTGTAAAAGGGGTCGGAATTTAGGGTTGTTTTGAGGTAAACGGGGATGAGACCGGTTTGCCAATCATTGCAATGGATTACATCGGGTTTCCAGTTGAGTTCCTTTATAAAAGCGAGGATGGCTTTATCGAAAAGTATGAAACGTTCGGCATCATCCGGATAGCCGTAGAGGGAATCCCTCAAATAAAGCTCATCCTGACGAATGAAAAGGACCTGCACACCTTCTATGTCTCTCAGGGGTTTTTCTCCAACTGCGAGAAATTCCTTTTGACCAAGTTGGATTCTTCTCTCGGTAGCAAAGCCCACCTGCTTATATTTTGGAAGGGTGAGCATAACCTCATTGCCCAAGCGGGCAAGGGCTTTGGGAAGGGCTCCAGACACATCGGCGAGCCCGCCAGTCTTCGCAAAAGGAACAGCCTCGGACGAGCAGAACAAAATCCGCATAGTTTAAAATTATAAACCCTTAATGACCGTGGGTCAATCGTCAGGAGGTAGATATATAAAATACTGGATTGCCAATTTCCCTTTTTTGAGGTATATTTTTCAAAAAAAGGAACTTAAAGGAGGAATAGATATATGGCTAAATTAAGAAGAGAAGAGCTCGCCGATGTATTGAGCCATGTCGTTCGTCTCACTGCATCTCAGAGAACCTTGCCTATTCTTTCCAATGTCTATGTCTTCTCCAGCGAAGGAAGGATGCATCTTATGGCTTCCAATTACGAGATGTGGATTGAGGAAGCCATACCAGTTGATGAAGAGCTTGGGGAGTTTCTCATAAAGGGGAAAACATTCCAAGAGGTTGTTTCCTCTCTGGAGGGAGAGGAAGTTGAGATTGTTTTGGGAGAGGAGAAGGTAACGATTGTCTGCAATCAGACTAAATACGAATTGGAGATATGGAAGGAGGAGTTCCCCACTCCACCTGCGGAGAAGTTTGAGCAGGAGTTTACATTCAGTGGAGAGAGATTGAAGGAGGGGTATGCGAAGGTTTCCTTTGCTGTAGCCAAGGAGGATATCCGCCCTGAATTCACGGGCATACTCCTTGATGCAAGGGATGGTTACCTCAACTTCGTTGCCTCAGACGCGTCTCGCCTCGCCCTCCAGCGTTTCCCCTATGAGGGGGAGGATTTCCAGTTTCTTATTCCCGAGAAAGCTTTTTCCGAGCTCGTTCGGATAATTGAAGAGGAGGACGAGGTCATCATAGGACATAATGACTTGATAGCGATAACAGGGATGAGGGAGGGTTTCCCGAGATTCAGGCTTATCTCTCGTGCCATAACCAGGAGATTCCCTTCCTATGATAAGGTTATCCCCGCTCAGGGAAAGGTTCAGCTTATGACGGAAAGGGACAAGTTTATGCGAGCTCTTCAAAGGGCAAGGATAGTTGCAAGGGAGAATATGGAGAGGGTCAAATTGGAAGTGGAGAGAGAGAGGATAATCGTTTCAGCTGAGGCGCCAGCTCTTGGTAGATTCCAGGAGGATGTTCCAGCAATGGTTGAAGGAGAAAGCGAGAGCTATGTTTTCAATGTTCAGTTCCTGCTTGAGGGGTTGAGAGTAATAGATGAAGATAATGTGAGGTTCACCCTTGGTGAGCCAACACAGGCAGCTAAAATGGAGAAGGCGGAGGGCGATGATTGGGTGTATGTGGTAATGCCGATGCACCCATCTTAATGTTCATCAGGAGGATAACCCTCCGCCACTATCGCAACTTTCAGAATCTGGACATTGAATTGCCCAAGGGCATAATCCTCCTCAAGGGAGGAAATGCCCAGGGCAAAAGTAATTTTCTGGAGGCGCTCCATTTTTTGTCTTCTTTCAAATCTCCCAAAGCGAAAGAAGATGCCGATTTAATCACGAAGGGCTCGAAAAGGGCGTATATTAGGGGAGAAGTAGCAAGAGAGGGTAGGATTTTCGTCATAGAGTCCTACATAAGTGAGGAAGGTAAAATCGTGAAGGTAGATTATAAGTTCAGGAAGGTGGGTGAGGCGATGGGCAAATGCGTGACGATACTCTACAGAGATGAGGACAAGGAGATAATAATTGGCGAGCCATCGGCAAGGCGCGACTTCCTTGACGAGGAACTTTCCCTCATATTTCCTCGCTACAGGGATGCTTTATCCTCTTTTCGGAAAGTGCTTGCTCAACGGAATGCTCTTTTGAAAACCGAGGTCTCTTCCCAAGAGCTGGAACCCTGGAATCAGGAGTTCGCTCAGCTCTCCAGCCAGCTAATCAGTATTAGGGAAAGGTTCCTTGCCGATATCCTGCCCTATTTTCAGAGGGTTCATTCTGCCCTAACCGAAGGGGAGGAAAAACCTTATCTTGAGTATGTCCGAACGACCGGAGAGAGCGTGGAGGAGATTTTAGATGATTTAAAGAGATATGAAGAGGAGGAGAGGGAGAAGGGTATGAGCCTTGTTGGTCCCCAGAGGGATGATGTTTTGATAAGGATAGATTCTATGGATGCGAGGTATTTCTCATCCTTGGGGCAGGTGAGAACCCTCGCTCTTTCCCTTCGCCTTGCTCAACTTTTTTATCTTAAGAATCTACTTGGTGAATATCCCGTTTTCCTCCTTGATGACCTTTCATCCGACCTTGAGGAGAGGAGGAGAAGAAAAATAGGGGAGATATTGAAGGGAGTGGAGCAGGTCTTCATCGCTACCACTCAAAGGGAACTATTCCCCTTCAGGGTTGAGAGGGAAATTGCGATTTATAAGGGAAGCGTGATTGAAAATAGAAGGGGGAATTATTGACAGGATTTTTCCTTTGGCGTATAAGAAAAGTAAATAATAACCACATTTTAGATAAAAAAATTATTGACAGACTTCAAAAAACAGCATTATGCTGGAAAGTAGGAAGGAGGTGATGTGGTTTGAGGGTCTTATTAAAAAGGGGAAAGCTATAGCCCCATAGTTTTTCCCTTCCCCTTTTTTGGGGGCGAAAAAAATAAAAAGGAGGTGATTGTTGGTGTCGGTGCGAAGAAAGGGTTTTACATTGATAGAGCTGCTGGTGGTGATAGCGATTATCGCCATCCTCGCAGCTATCCTTTTCCCTGTCTTCTCAAGGGCGCGTGAGCAAGCTCGCAAGACCGCTTGTTTATCCAATACGAAGCAGATAGGGACAGCCCTCCAGATGTATATGCATCTATGGGAAAGGTCAAATAAATTTCACCCACCCTTCCATTTCGGGAAAGTCCTCCAGAAAGATTTCAGAGCCTCTTTCACGGCGGAGAAATTCATAGAGTTGGGAAGCTAAATCGGAGAAGTCGGGTTCAACATAATTCTCCGCTTTCTTTTCCATAATTCTCTTCTTTTTAAGGTATAACCTCTTCTCACAATCCC
>JACIXQ010000025.1 GCA_014360465.1 bacterium | reverse complement strand
GTACTGGGGTTTAGTTTCGCCATGAACACTGGAAACAAACTCCTGAGCATAAACTATAGAGAGAAAAATAATAAAGGGAAATAAATGAAATAAATGCATATGGCGAAAATTTCTATGCGCCAATACGAATACCTCCCTTTCTTAAAATCTTCTAAATAAATTTATGAAGGAAGTATACTCCCTTGAAAGTAAAAAAGCAATAATAAAAGCGAATGCCAACAACTCAAGACAAGCTCCAAAGAGATGATACTATTGCTTAATGAATTAAGTCTACTTCTAACCTGTCAACCATCTTATACCGCACGGCTCTTTAGGTGATGTAATAAAAAGAGATACTTCCTTATTGAAATTAGAGTCCAAATCTGGGAGATAAAAGTATAGAGTTCAGGTGTTCTTGGTTCCTATCAAAAAGAAACAGAGCAATTCTTTACGCCATAGGATAAAAAGAAAAATCAAAAGCAGAGTTATCTTACTCAGCCTGAGCCATATTTCTAACGGGTTCTTTTATGATTACTCTGGCAAGTACCCAAGCAATGAACACACAAGCTGATGTGAAAAGGAAGGAAGGTCTGATGCCTATTATGCTTGCAAGGAATCCCCCTGTTGAGGGACCGATTATATTGGCAAATAGGGAGGCACTATTGGTGAGCCCGAAAACGCCTCCCCTCCGTTCCGCTGGCACATTATGAGCGATTATTGCTTGGGTAGAGGGGGGAATTCCGGAGGAGAAAATTCCCAAAATTATACGCAGGAATGCGAGCTGATAAGCGTTTCTTACTAAAGCTTGGGGAATGTAACAAAGGCAGGCGCCCAGCATACAGATTATCAAAGTATTTTTATAACCTTTCTTATCTGCCCGTCTTCCCCACAGAGGCGTAGCGAAGATATTAACGAAACCGGTTGAGGCGAATATGGCGCCAGTAACTGTTGAAACAATCGTCTTCTTCACCCCGAGACTTGCTATGAAAAGGGGAAGAACAGGCTCAACAAGCATAATGCCAAAATTCATAATGAAGATGGTGAAAGCTAAAGTGAGAAGTTCCTTAGAATTGAAAAAGAACTTTATATTGTCCCTTAATCCGTAGTTGCTTGATTGTGCAGCTTCTAAATTCCTTTCCTCTTCAACAAGTAGGGCTACTGCTAAAGCGCTTAGAAAGGCACATAGCCCAGTTAACCTGAAGAGGGGGCGATAACCCATCATATCAGCTAATATACCACCAAAAAACGGACCAACTATACCTCCTGCAATCATCGATGTCTGGAGGAACCCTATTGAGGCACCCAGCCGTTCCTCTGGAACGGAGGTAGTGACGAGTGCCATAGTTGGTCCAACGAAACCACCTAATATCCCTTGCAAAGCGCGAAGAACGAAAAGTTGATGAACGTTCTTTGCAAAACCCATCAAAGTTAGTACTACGGAAGCGCCGAACATCGCACGGAGAATCATTGGTTTTCTTCCGTAAAGGTCGCCGATTGTTCCCCATATGGGAGCAAAGAAAGAGGAAAAGAGGAAGGGTATGCCGAAAATTAAGCCGCTCCAGCGAGCTACAGAAGCAGGGTCTTTCACTCCCAGTGTTTGAATATAAAAGGGCATAAATGGCATTACGAAGCTCATACCAATGAAGATAAGCAACTGAGCTGCCCACAGGGTATAGAGGTTCTTACGCCATTGTTCCATATCTTTAATTAATACTATTGATTTTTTAGAATTTCAATTAGCGCGAGCATATTTTCAACCGGGACATCCTTGGGAATGGCGTGGGAAGGGGATGCTATATAACCTCCTCCTCTGCCTATCTCCCTTAGGATTTTCCTTGTCTCCTGCCTTACCTCTTCGGGTGTTCCAAAAGGAAGAAGTTTTTGCACACTTATACCACCATAGAAGGTGAGTTTGTCGCCAAATTTCTTCTTTATCTCGTAGATATCCATAACTTCGGGTTGGAAAGGATTAAAGACATTTACTCCAAGTTCTATAAGCTCGGGGAAAACTTCCTGAACATCGCCGCAGGAATGGATGAAAACTGGCAGGTTAGCTTTATGCACCTCGTCATACATTCTCTTCAAGCGAGGCTTTATAAATTCTCGCCAAAGGACGGGACCCATAATCAAACCTCTTTGTTGTCCCCAGTCATCCCCAAAGTAAAAACCATCTATTGGAAATTTTGTAGCGTTTCTGATTATCCTTATATTAAAGTCCGTTATTGCATCAAGTAGCTCGTGGACAAAGGAAGGATTTTCCTTCATATCAATCAACAGATTCTCCATTCCTCGCATAGACCAAGCTCGTTCGAAAAGGGAGAAGCCTATTGCGCATAGGATGAACTTATCCTTATGAGCTTCTATAAATTGGGGAAAATGGCGGTAGCGCTCTGGGTTATCTGGGTCAGGGAATTCGTAGCCCTTCAAGCTTGGTTCAAGAAGAATTGGTTCAGGATTCCCGATATCCTTATCCACAGTTCTATTCCATACGACTCCAAATTCGTCCCTCCAAAAACCGGGTTTCACTTCTTCCCAAGCATCGGGAGGAGTGGCAGATGTACTAACTATATGTAAGCCAAGTTCGTCAATTGTGGGAGCATAACCCAGATAGTTGACCAGTTTTTCCCATGCTGGGATTGTGAAGTCAATATTATAGGGAACTATATCGGTTTCCTTGTGGGCAATCGCTAACTTGACGCGTTCCTTTTTGGTCATTTTCTCATCACCTTGTTTTCAAAACTATCTCAACAGGCTTGTCAATGAGTCTTTCCAGCCACAAGATAAGATTTTTCCTACCATTTTCTTCCTCAATGCCCCACCTATAATTTTCAGATGTCAAAGATTCACCATCTACACTCAAAGATGAAAGCTCTCCATCAAAATCAAGGAAAAGGAAAGCGGGATTCAGTATTTTATCCTCCGGTTCCAGACGAAGGGTAATGGATTCGGACTTATCCAAGCATTGGATGACATATGCCCTTTGAAGGATGTCGTAGCCCTTAATCTGGATGTTTTTGCTTCTGCTTTCCAATTTTCCCGGTTTTAGCCAGGATGTGGCTATTAGAAGCAATCTTGAATCGTCTTCCGTTGCCATTAATGTTCCAATCAGGTGTGACCATATCGTTTTGTGAGTTGAGGGGGTGACATCTTCTTCCTTTATTGGGGTGTGAATCATAGAGATAAGAGAGGCATGAGCGGGACCTTCTTCCCAGCCTATAGGTGGATGGGCAACGGTTTGTAGGTTTCGTGTTACTGGCCAGTGATTGCCCCAATAGCAAGGTGATATGTAATTACCCTTTTCATCTTTCCAACCATCCCAAACGGCGGTGAACTCACTTATAGCGGGAACCACCATAATTGGGTGGAAATCCTCTTTCAATTTTACCCTAATGATGGATGGCTTTCCGTAGGGCCAGTTGAGCTTGGGCTGCGGCCAGGTTATCGCCTGTTTATTGCCTTCCAAATCCAAAAAGTCAACAGCATTGGAGGGAAGCACATCGTTGGGATGAACAGCGGGTGGTAGAATCGTTATTAGCTCGTTCATTTCGTGTTTCACTTTCGGGGCAAGCCAAGCAAGGACAGTTCGCACGCCAATTCCGTCGGGGTAAAGGTAGTAGTATTCATCAACCCATTCATTTTCAAAAATCAAATAGTTAAAATCGCTCTCAGCATACCGCCAGTGTATGAGGACACGGGCAGGGGTGTTATGGATGATTGCAACACGGGAGTAGCGGCATTCCTTGTCCATAAGGGGTTCTATGCAGTCAACATATTCCGGACCTCTTGGAGCTATTACTTCCACCCATTCATAGGAGAATCCGCTTTTTTCTTGTGCCCAGATGGGTATGTAGCTTGTTCCCCGCCAAAAAGCAAGGCGAGCGCCATTGGGGAATCGCACAAGCACATCGGCATAAGGTCCATTTCGCCACACTTCATCCCAGCTTTTTCTCTCAAATTGTCCATCTTTATAGAACAAAACAGGCATATCGTAGCGCAGGTCGCAGTAGGTTGCCCCAAAAGTGGTATAGCTGGCTGGTTTCTCAACTATTACCTTCCACTCTTTTTCTTCTATTATTTCTTCGCCTTCTTTGACCCTCATCTTGACTATGTGTTCCCCTTTGGGCAAAACCATCTCTTCGGAAATTTCCCTTTTTCCACCTGAAGGTAAAGATATTCGTTCTTCCTTATGGAGTTCTTTTCCCAAATATATTGATAGTAAGAACTCCCTTTGGAGGGAAGAAGTATTCTCCAATTTTAATTTGATGATGGCTGATTCTCCTTCGGGAATAACGAGGAAATTTGGTGGAAGGAGAATGTGTCCAAGGTCAACGGGATTGATTTTTCTTTTGGATTCAAGGGAGGTATTGCAGATGATTTTATCCCCGTTGCTTGGAGGTGTTCCCAATATAGTGGTTATGATAAAAATAGGCAGCATATAGATTTTCGCCTCCTTATCAGATTTTTAAATAGTGTAAGTTGCTATCACAGAAAGAGCAATATTCAGATTCTTTTGTAAATTTCCGTATCTATCAAAAACAAAGGGTCTTCCTTCACAAACTGGCTGAGTATTTGGAACATCTTGCCTGCTTCAACTAATTTACAGAGGGCATTCCCGATTTTGACCTCTCTTTGTATTCCCTTTTCCTTGCATATACCATCTACTTTCTCGTAATTTCGTGGAAGGTCAGGTAGGTGGGGATAAGTGGGGACGGTTAATATCCTTCCCTCATAATCAATGACCTGCGGGTAGAAGGGAAAACAACCTCTTGTAGGACAACCGTTGGCATCTTCCACAGTGTGGAGAGTTGTATTGGAACTATGGGTTACTCCAAGAAGAAGGATCTTCCCATTTGCCTGGCAGAGCTTATGGAATGGTGTTCCCTTGCCACAAGAGGAGGGGCATTTTTCGTGGTCAGCGATCAACCAATCCTTTTCTTTTCCCCAAGCAGCCACTGAATGAGTGGGGTGAAGCGACCTTTTCACGCCTTCCATCCTCCAAAAGGTATCGGGAATCCTTCCCATTGCTGTGGGTGATACCCTGACATCAAATATTATTCCATTCAACACTATCCCGTATTCCCCACCCACAAATGGAGGAAAGCTTGGCATAGCCAGGATACCGGAGGGTGTTAATAATTCCTGTAGCGTGTCAATTATCGCCTTCGCACCATCTTCTACATATCCAAAGCTGGAAAGAGAAGAATGGACAAAGACGATGTCTCCTTTCTCTATACCCAATTCCTCAAAACCTTTTAAGAGCATCTTTCTATTGACAATGGTTTTCTCGTCTCTCATAAAATAAACAGACCTCCTCGGGATATTCCTATTGCCAATGATTTCCTAAAGGATTATACTTCAAAAAGGAAGAAAAAGCATCCCCTAATTAGGAAAGGAGGTATAATAATGAGTAACATTGCTGATGTAAGAGCTCGTGAAGTTTTGGATTCTCGTGGAAATCCCACTGTTGAAGTGGAAGTATTTTTGGAGGATGGAGCAAGAGGAAGAGCAATAGTGCCCTCTGGAGCTTCTACAGGTATATATGAGGCTTTGGAGCTAAGGGATGGAGATAAGGAAAGATTCCGAGGAAAAGGAGTTCTGAAAGCGGTGGAGAATATCAACGAGGTTATTGCCGAGGAAATCGTCGGAATGAGTGCCTTTGACCAGATGGAGATAGACAAAACACTAATAGAGCTTGATGGCACTGAAAATAAGAGCAGATTGGGAGCCAATGCTATTTTGGGCGTATCGCTCGCTGTTGCCTATGCAGCAGCTGATAGCCTTGATATCCCCTTATATCGTTATATTGGTGGAATAAGGGCGAGGGAGCTTCCTGTACCGATGATGAATGTGATAAATGGTGGCGTTCATGCCGATAATAAGCTAGATATGCAGGAATTTATGATAGTTCCCGCTGGCGCGGAATCCTTTCGCGAGGCTTTGCGGATAGGCGTGGAGGTTTATCACGCCTTAAAGGATTTATTACGCTCCAAGGGGCTTGCTACGGGAGTAGGTGATGAGGGGGGATTCGCACCCGATATTGCCACTCCCGAAGAAGCTCTCCAATTGCTTGTTGAAGCAATAGAAAAAGCGGGATATGAGCCGGGTAAAGCCGTTTTTCTCGCTATGGACCCAGCTGCCTCCGAGCTGTGGGAGGATGGCAAATATGTGCTTAAAGGAATGAATAAGACCTTCACTTCCGAACAGCTGGTGGAATACTACGAGAAGCTAATAGAGAAATTCCCTATCGTCTCCATAGAAGATGGACTGGCTCAGGAGGATTGGCAAGGTTGGCAGCTTCTTACCCAGAGGTTAGGCAATAAGATTCAGCTCGTGGGTGACGATATCTTCGTGACGAATATAAAGCGACTTGAACGTGGTATACAGGAAAAGGTTGCTAATTCAATCCTCATTAAGCTGAATCAGATTGGAACACTCACCGAGACCTTGGAGTGTATTGAGAAGGCTAAAAAGGCAGGTTATACCACTGTAATATCTCACAGAAGTGGTGAGACAGAGGACACGACGATTGCTGACCTCGCAGTTGCTGTTAACGCCGGTCAGATTAAGACAGGTGCTCCAGCAAGGACGGAGAGGGTTGCCAAATACAATCAGCTTCTGAGAATTGAAGAAGAACTTGGCAGAGCGGCTATTTTCCCCGGCTTAAATGCCTTCCTCAGCCCTTTTATCAAATAGATGAGAAAGACAAAGATAGTAGCCACTATTGGTCCGGCAAGCGAGAAGCCAGAGATATTGAGCCGCCTTATCAGTGAGGGTATGGATGTGGCGAGGTTGAACTTCGCCCACGGAACCCATCAGGAGCAGGGGGAGCGTATAAAAAATATAAGGAGGCTATCAAAGGAAATCGGAAAAGAAATAGCTATTTTGCAGGACCTGCCCGGACCAAAGCTACGGGTAGGGAACATCCTCAAGGAAGAAGGATTGCCACTGGAAGAGGGACAAACCGTTTATGTAGTCTTATCCGAAAGCTCGGATAAGGATATACCAATCCCTATTCCTCCTGTGTTTGAGGTCGTTAAGAAAGGAGATAGGATTCTCCTCGCCGATGGCAATATCCAACTGGAGGTTGTTTCCCCTGGAAAGGACAAAATAGAGTGTGAGGTTATTGTAGGAGGGGTATTATTGTCACACCAGGGGATAAATTTGCCCGGCGTTAGCTTGCCCATTTCAGCAATCACTGATGACGATATAAAGCATCTTTATTTCGGAATGGATATGGGAGTCGATTGGGTAGCCTTATCCTTTGTTAGAAATGCACGTGATATAAGGCGACTCCGAAGGATTATGTTGAGGAAGGGATTTCTTATACCCATCATAGCCAAGATGGAAAAACAGGAAGCCGTTCAGAATATGGAGGAGATATGCCGGGAGGCAGATGGCATTATGGTAGCACGGGGGGATTTGGGTTTGGAGATACCGCTGGAGGATGTTCCAACCCAACAGAAGAACATAATTAAGTTAGCCAATAGGTATGGTAAACCCTGTATCGTTGCCACACAGATGTTAGAATCTATGGTTCATAATCCGCGTCCAACCCGTGCGGAAGTTGCTGATGTAGCTAATGCTATACTTGATGGAGCAGACGCTGTTATGCTCTCAGAAGAAACAACCATCGGAAAATATCCTGTAGAGGCGGTTAGGATAATGCATCGTATCGCGGAAAGGACGGAAAGATTTATAAATGCCGGGAATTTCTTCGCTTCCCGCTTGAGCGAGAAAGTGGAAAGCACAACGGATGCAATAGCTATAAGCGCCTGTAGAATAGCGGAAAGCCTCTCTGCAAAGGCGATAATAACCGTCACTTCTTCGGGCTATACGGCGAGGATGGTTTCCCGCTATAGACCATCTGTCCCTATTATCGCTGTAACTCCTGAAATGCAAACGCTCAGAAGACTGGCTCTTGTCTGGGGAGTCTATCCTTGTCATATGCCTTATTATGATACTACTGACGAGATGTTGTCAAAAAGCATTGATGTGGCTAAAGAAGCGGGATTCGTTAAAGATGGAGATGTTGTTGTGCTTACCGGTGGAGTGCCAATAAAGGTACCAGGCACGACGAATCTCCTCAAGGTTCACATCGTGGCAAGAACGCTCGCTACGGGAAAAGCGTTTGGCGAAGGCACTGTAAGTGGAGTTCTGAAATGGCTGAAAAAAGAAGAACCGGTAAGTGGTTATATTGTAGCGGTTGAAAAAATAGAAGAGAGATTTCTGCCTTTCCTCAAGGAAGCGAAGGCGATTATTACTCGTGAAGCAGGTACGGAGCCCTACCTGCTACTCTCCAAATCTGAGATAGATGTTCCCCTACTCACCGAGGTTAGCGTCGGAGAGGAAACATTGAAGGATGGTTCGCTATTGACCGTTGATTTCGATAAAGGGGTGATTCTGGAGGGCGAAACGAGGGTGGTATGAGAAAAAGTAGACGAAGAACCAAGGGAACAGGCAAGAGATATCATATTCTTCTCTGGTTGTTTATCGGTTTTTTATGGTTGTATATGCTTATCAATATGTTCCCTTCAATTGGTAAAGTGACCAGTTGTTTGATAAAGGAAAGCAGGGAAGTTAGGAGGATTGAAAGTGAATACCAGAAATTGAAGGAGGAAAACAAGAAAACGGAACAAATCGTGAATTCTTTAAAGCAAGGGAAAGGTTGGGAGGAGGAGATAAGAAGCAAAGGTTGGGTAAAGGAGGGGGAGATATTGATAAAAATTGAGGGAAAATTGCCACAGCCCGAGAAGAAAAAGGAAAACTTCCTCCAAAAAATCTTGGATTGGTTGACAAAAGGGGAAAAGCGAAAGCAATAAAAATTGTCAAGCACGCATTTGTAAAATTATCCTCTGACAATTAATATTTAATAGAGAGAGATGTCGGCAAAGCTTAAAACAGGCTCTTTCTGGGATACCCTGCTTTCATTCCTTCCATTTGAGGAAATAATAGCGCCTTTTCTCGAGGGAAAAGGCAGCGCTTGGATAGGTGTTGAAAACATTGGTTCAATTTATACCCTCCTTACTGCCGGTATATTGAGAAAATTGGGAAGAGTAGCAGTGATAGTCCCCAATTTCCTTGAAGGTAGAAGAATATATGAAGAACTCCTTGAGCTTGGTCTTGATGTCCAATTTTTGCCACCTCCCAGCGAGGAGTTCATTGAGGATGAACTGTTGCACTGGCAGATAAATGCTCTGGAAAAACTCAAAAGGGGAGAGGGTAAGGTTGTTATACCACTTCAATCTTTGGGGAAAAAGGTGGTGGAAAGGGATTATATTGAGATTATAAAAGGAGAGGAGCTATATTTCGAGGAGCTTTTGCGAAAGCTGGTAGATTTCGGCTATGAGAGAGTGGATTTGGTGGAAGCTCCTGGTGAATTCGCTGTTAGAGGAGGAATAATTGATGTCTTTCCTCCCCACCTCCGTTATCCTCTCAGATTTGTATTCTTCGGCGATGTAGTTGAAGAGCTCCGCTTGTTTGACCCATCTACCCAGCGGTCCTACGAGAAAATTGAAAAGGAGAAGATTTTCGCCTTAAACGATAGTGGTAAAGGCACAACCATAACTCAACTTATAGATTCATATCCGAAGCTCTTACTTAATATTTTCCCACAAGATTTTCGTATAGAGGGGGATGGGGTTCTTTTCATAACGCCGCAATCACCAGAGACTAACTTGGAGGTTCTATCCCCTCCATCCTATAGAGGGCAATTCAACCTTCTCTTGGAGGATGTCCTTGCTCGGGACGCGGTTGGCTGGACGCAAGTTCTCTGCACCAGAAAAGGCTATGGTGTGGTTAATATTTTGCGTGAAAAAGGCGTAAAGGTTAAGGAATTACAAAGTTACAATGATGTTCTTGAGGAAGGTTGGGTCAATTATTTGCCACTATCATTAAGGGGTGGATTCCAAATTCCCCATAAGAAGTTCCTTTTATTAACGGACGAAGAACTCGTGGGCATAAAAAAACCCTGGCGCCCTAAGTCCGTTTTCTCACCCCGTGAGGTAGCGAAGCTTTCGTCCATAACCGATATGCAGATAGGTGACCTCATCGTTCACCCTCGTCACGGTATAGGTGCTTTCAGGGGTATTTTCCCCTTAGAGGTGCAGGGAGTCAAAAAGGATTATATATGTTTAGAATATGCAGGGGGAACGAAACTTTATCTACCAATTGATGAGGTAAACCTTTTACAAAGGTATATTGGCGAGTCAAATCCACCTTTAAGCAGGTTAGGTAGCGGGGAGTGGGAAAAAGCGAGAAGAAAGGCAAAGGAGTCAGCCTTAAAGCTCGCTAAGGAACTCATCAAAGTTTATGCTCAAAGGGAGATAGAAAGGGGTATTGCTTTTTCCCCTGATACTCCTTGGCAAGCTGAGCTTGAGGCATATTTTCCTTACGAAGAAACGGAAGACCAACGGAGGGCTATAGAGGAAGTAAAAAGGGATATGGAATCACCCAAGCCTATGGAGAGACTGATTTGCGGAGATGTGGGATTCGGCAAGACGGAGGTTGCGTTGAGGGCAGCGTTCAAGGCTGTGATGGATGGCTATCAGGTGGCTATTCTCGTTCCTACTACCGTTCTCGCTCAGCAACATTATACGGTTTTCAAGGAAAGATTGGCACCATTTCCCGTCAGAGTGGAAGTTCTGAGCAGATTCATTAGTCGCGCCTCTCAAAAAAGCATCATAGAAGACATTGCAAAGGGTAGCGTGGATATCGTTATAGGCACCCATAGACTGTTATCAAAGGATGTGAAATTCAAGAATTTGGGATTGTTAATTATTGATGAGGAACAGAGATTTGGTGTCCTTCAAAAGGAAGCCCTGAAGAAAGTCAAGACCAAAATAGATGTTTTGGTCCTTACAGCTACTCCTATCCCTCGCACCTTGAATATGGCGCTTAACAATATTATGAGTATTAGCACAATTAGTGAGCCACCGGAAGGCAGGCTACCGATAAAGACGCTCGTCGTAAGGAAGGATGACAAAGTTATAATGGAAGCAATAAGAAGGGAATTGGCAAGGGGTGGACAATGTTTCTATGTTCACAACAGGATAGAGGACATCTATGAAGAGGCGCAAAGGATAAAGGGGCTTTGCCCCAACGCGAGGGTTAAAGTTGCACATGGGGATATGTCCGAGAAGGAATTGGAGAAAACGATGATGGATTTTTATGATGGGAAAATAGATGTCCTTGTTGCCACAACGATAATAGAGAATGGGCTGGATGTTCCCAATGCGAATACAATAATAATAGATGATGCACCGTCATTTGGATTGGGACAACTTTATCAGTTACGGGGGAGAGTGGGTCGCTCTTATAGGCAAGCTTATGCTTACCTACTTTATGACCCCAAACAATTGAAGACCAAAGAAGCAAAGGAGAGATTGCAAGCTATTGAGGAGTTTTCCCATTTGGGTTCGGGGCTCAGGCTTGCTTTAAGGGACTTAGAAATCAGGGGCGCGGGTAATATCCTTGGTCCCCAGCAACATGGACATATTCAAGCTGTGGGATTTGATATGTATATCTCACTCTTACAGGAGGCAATAGCAGAGCTCAGAGGCACGAAGCTGGAAGAGGAGGATACCTCTCTGCCTAGTGTTGACCTTCCAGTAACGGTTTTCATTCCAGATGAATATATTTTAAGCCCTGCTATAAGACTTGATTTTTACAAGAGGATTGCGAATTGTAGGAATGAGGAGGAGCTCAGGGATTTAGAAGAGGAGATGAAGGATAGGTTTGGAGAGCTACCAGCTGAGACAAGAAATCTTTTCCGGGTTATGTACCTCCGTATATTAGCCAAAAAGGCAGGGTTGAATTCAATTATCCACAGAAGAGGAAAAGTTTATATGACTTTTTCCAAAAAGATAGATAAAAAGAAACTGAGAAAGCTCGGAGGTGGCCGGGTGGCGGAGGAAAAGATAATATTGGATGTCAGAGGTTTGGCGGAGCAGAAATTGTTGAAGTATCTGGAAAACACACTTTCTAAATTAATATAAGATTTTTTGAGAAGGAGGAAGAAAATGAAGTTTCGTTTCGGAACAGATGGATGGCGAGCGATAATCGCTGATGAATTCACCTTCGCTAATGTTAGGACAGTAGCACAGGCTATCGCACTTTATATGAGAGAAAAAGGCACAGCTGTTAAAGGAGCGATAGTCGGATACGATGCCCGTTTCCTTTCGCCAGAGTTTGCCCAAGAAGTGGCCGAGGTTCTCTCCGATTACGGAATAAATGTTTTTCTCCCTACGAGAGATGTGCCTACACCAGCCATCGCTTACTCTATAAAGGATTTAAAGACCGGAGGAGCGGTGATGATAACCGCAAGCCATAACCCACCAATATACTCTGGAATTAAATTCATACCAGAATACATCCATCCTGCTCTTCCGGATGTCACCGACCGAATAGAAGAGTTAATAGATGATGTACTCAAAGGCAAAGGGGAGGCGCCTGGAAACATCAAGGGAAGAATAAAGAGATTTGACCCGTTCCCAGCCTATAAAGAGCAACTTGCAAAGGTCGTGGATTTCCCATTGCTCCGCACAAGACCTCTTCACGCAATCTACGACCCTCTCTATGCAAGCGGTAGAGGTTTTGTTGACGGGATATTGAATGAATTAGGTTGGAAAGTGGAAGTTCTCCATGGGGTTAGGAATCCCCTGTTCGGTGAGCTATTACCTGACCCTTCCGAAGGAAATCTAATAGAACTGCGCGAAAAATTGAAGAAGAAAGCCGATATAGGTCTTTCTACCGATGGTGACGCTGATAGGTTTGGCATAGTAGATACAGGCGGCGAGTTCATCACACCTAATGAGGTATTTACCATCGTGCTCAAATACCTTTTTGAGGAAAGAAAGGAGAGGGGAGCAATTGTTCGAAGCATAGCAACGACCAATATGCTTGACGCACTGAGCAAAATTTATCAATTACCTCTGATAGAGGTTCCTGTAGGCTTCAAGTTCGTGGGTAAAGCGATGAAGGAAGAAGATGGGCTGTTGGGATGTGAGGAATCAGGTGGAATGACAATCAAGGGACATATTCCAGAAAAGGATGGAGTCCTCGCCTGTTTGCTGATGTGCGAAGTGCGTGCACGGTGGGGTGTTCCCTTCCGGGAGGTCCTGGAAAGAATAAAAGAAGAAATAGGACCATTCTTTTTTAGAAGAATAGATATTCCATTAGAAGGGAGAAAGGAGGAAATTCTTGAGAATTTCAAGAAGGATGCTACTTCCCTTGCTGGGTTAAAAGTCACTGATATCATATCGGTGGATGGTGTGAAGCTGAAGTTTGAAGATGGTTCCTGGCTTTTGCTCCGCCCTTCTGGCACTGAACCCGTTATAAGATGTTATATGGAAACTCATTCACAAGAAAAGCTTCAAGAACTCTCTGAGAAGATAAAACAAATGATAAAATGAGAAAGCTCATCATTGCAACCACCAATAAAGGAAAGTTCAGGGAAATGAGCAAAGCTTTGGAGGAGCTTCCTTTACAGATAATTCCTCTTCCTTCTCATATTTATGTTGAAGAAGGGGAGGAAAGTTATTGGGAGAATGCGGCGCGTAAAGCTATGAAAGCTGTTGAAATGTTTGGAGAAATAGCTTTGGCTGATGATTCGGGTTTGGAGGTGCTCTCCCTGGGTGGGTTTCCCGGTAGCAGATCCAAGAGAATTGGTCAAACAGACGAGGAAAGAATAAACACGATATTGAGAATGCTTGAAGGGAAGGGATGGGAGGAGAGGGAGGCAATATTTCGTTGTGTTATTGCCATTGCCACTCCCGACGGAAGGTTAGAGAGAGCGGAGGGGATCGTTAGGGGATATATAGCCTATGAGCCTAAAGGTGAAGGCGGATTCGGATATGACCCGATTTTCTTTCTACCTGAAAAGGGAAAGACCATGGCAGAATTAGATGTTGAGGAGAAAAACGCAATCAGCCATAGAGGAAAGGCATTGAAGGAAGCGAAAAAGATATTGCAGAGACTTTGCAACGAATGTAAATAGAAATTAAGTCTTCCCTTTTGTAGCGGTAAGCGCAAGGAAAAAAATTTTTCGCTGTATTTTCAAAATTTTGTTGGTAAAGCAATAAATATGTAGAATTACTATGTGAAGGAGAAATGTCAATGGTGAGATTTGCCAATAACAACTCGTTTAGGTTCCTTTCTCTACTTGATAATCCTTTAGAAATTGCTGAAACATTCAGGAATTATAGGTGGAAGGATGGTTTAAGATGCCCACAAATATGGCAGAGATACCGATATAAAGAATGCGGGAAAACTTTTTACGATTTAGCCAATTTGCGAGAGGAAACCTCTGGTAGGTCAAATAGAGATAGATGAGGGAGCTATGATGACAAGTGCCCGTGGTAGCTTTGTATGAAAGGAGAGATAAGAGATTTTTGATGGAGGCATTTCCGAGATTAAAGTGTATCTTTTACTTTTCGCACTCCATCGTGCAGTATCAAATCTCGAATTTGGGGAGGCAATAAAGGAGATTTTTAAGATTGTTCTTCTTTTTGGCTTAATTTATAGGTGGTTTATCATAACAAAATACAGCCTGATTCTAAGGAAAAGTAGAAGTAAGGTGATTATATCCTGCTAACCAACAAGATTCTTAAAATACAGCGTAAATTTTTAAATAAATTGCTTTTTGAGGAAGAGCGAATTATGGACAATTTTTCCAATAGTGGTATAATATTTATAACAGCAATTTCAGGTCGTTTCTTTTCCGAAAACCCCCGAGGATTCCCTGGGAAATCTTCCAAAAATATAAAAGAAGGGAGAGCGTAGACCATAGGAAACGATAAATCAAGACCACCACAACAACAGGTTGTTTTAGTTTTGGACTTCGGCGCACAGTACAGTCAGCTGATTGCCCGAAGAGTTCGGGAATGCCATGTTTATTCGGAAATAGTGCCTCCTACCATTACGGCGGAAGAAATTAAAAAGATACAGCCAAAAGCTTTGATTTTTTCCGGAGGACCGAGCAGCGTATTTGAGGAAGGTAGTCCCAAGTGCGACCCTGAGATATTTAATTTGGGTATTCCTATCCTTGGCATTTGCTATGGTCACCAGCTAATAAGCTATATGTTGGGAGGGGAAGTGGTGAAAGGTGAGAAGGCAGAATATGGCAAAACCGAGCTCTTCGTGGTGGATGATTCCGACATTTTCGTGGGTTTGAACCCAGACCTTATAGCGTGGATGAGCCACTCAGATGTTGTGATTAAGCCACCACCTGGCTTCAAGATAACAGCATATACCCGTACTACTCCAGTTGCGGCGATGTCCAACCCGGAAAAGCGAATATTTGGCGTCCAATTTCACCCCGAGGTTGTTCACACCCCTTGGGGTATAGAAATAATTCGCAATTTTCTGTATAATCAAGCTGGATGTCAACCTCTGTGGACAACTACCTCTTACACTCAGAATGCTTTAGAATATATAAGGGAGATTGTTAAGGACGGAGGCAAGGTTATATGTGCTTTAAGCGGTGGTGTTGACTCGGCAGTCACCGCAATGCTCGTTCATAAGGTTGTGGGGGATGACCTCGTTTGCATCTTCGTGAATCATGGTCTTTTGCGAAAGGGCGAGGCTGAGGATGTGCTACGCACATTTAAGGAGAATTTTAGGATGAATTTGATATATGTTGACGGAGAGAAGAGATTTTTTGAGAGGTTGAAAGGAGTGACAGACCCCGAGATCAAGAGGCGGGTCATTGGGGAGGAGTTCGTTAGGATATTTGAGGAGGAGGCAAGCAAACTGGAGGATGTCCGCTATCTTGCTCAAGGGACACTTTACCCGGATGTTATTGAGAGTGGGACGGAGAGAGCAGCGAGAATAAAGACGCACCATAATGTGGGAGGATTACCCTTACGGATGAAGTTGAAGCTTGTGGAGCCTTTACGATACCTCTTCAAGGACGAGGTGCGCCAGATAGGCGAAGAGCTTGGTTTAAGCTCGGAGATAATCTGGCGACATCCTTTCCCTGGACCAGGGCTCGCTATCAGAATTATTGGGGAGGTAACCAGGGAAAAGGCTCAAATACTGAGAGAAGCTGATGCCATCGTTGTAGAAGAGATTAAAAAGGCAGGGCTCTATAGAAGCGTATGGCAATCCTTTGCTGTGCTCCTTCCAGTGAGAACTGTTGGGGTGATGGGTGATAGACGAACTTATGATTATACTGTGGCGGTGAGGGTCGTATCCAGCGAGGATGCTATGACTGCCGATTGGGTGAGGCTACCTTATGAGGTTTTAGAGAATATCTCAAACCGTATAACCAGGGAAGTTGAGGGTGTAAATAGAGTTGTTTACGATATATCATCAAAACCACCAGCAACAATTGAATGGGAGTGATGAACTATGTTGACGAAATTGGAAAGCGATGTCCAGGAAATCTTATTGACGGAGAAGGAAATAGCGGAGAAAGTTAAGGAATTGGGAGAAAAGATCACCGAAGATTATCGTGATAGGGAACTGGTAGTAGTGGGGGTATTGAAGGGAGCCTTTCTCTTCTTAAGTGATTTGATCAGACATATAAAGTTACCTCTTTCAGTGGATTTCGTAGCAATCTCAAGCTACGGCGACTACACCGAGACAACGGGCGTTGTCAAAATAATCAAGGATTTGGACGAAAGCATAGAAGGGCGTCATATATTAATTGTAGAGGATATCGTTGACACGGGCTTGACTTTGGATTATCTTTTGAGGATAATTAGGGCAAGAAAGCCTGCAAGTGTTAGGGTATGCGCCTTATTAGACAAACCTACGAGAAGACGAGTAGAGGTGGATATTCACTATAAAGGTTTCGAAATACCCGATAAATTCGTCGTAGGATATGGCTTGGATTTCAACCAAAAATACCGAAATTTGCCATTTGTAGGAGTTTTAAAACCCGATATATATGCAGGTAAGTAAGGAGGCTTAGAGGATTATGGAGATAGACCTCACTCAATTGGAGACTATAAATGATGAAGAGCTGGCTTCAATTGCTCGGGAGTTTGGCATTGAAGCTCCTGAGCAATTGAGCAGGGAGGAACTGATTAAGAATATAATCCAAAGCTATGCAGGTAAGGCAGGTCTAAGATATGTAGAGGGCGTGTTGGAGATACTTCCCGAGGGTTATGGATTAATTAGGACTAATGAGGTTTTCCGTCCCTCAAGCGAGGATGTATATGTCTCCGCCTCCCAGATTAAAAAGCTTGGTCTTAAAATGGGGGATGTAATAACAGGATTCGCCCGTCCACCAAAGGAAACCGAGCGTTTCTATGGGTTGCTAAGGGTGGAAACTATAAATGGCATCAAATTAGGCTCGTTTAGGAAAAGGGTGGATTTTGACGAGCTTGTCCCCGTTTATCCATTCGAAAGATTAAGGTTAGAAACGACGCCTGATAATATCTCCGCCAGAGTGATTGATATAATAGCACCAATTGGTAAGGGACAAAGGGGATTAATCGTAGCACCACCAAAAGCTGGCAAAACCACCCTTTTGAAAACAATAGCCAACAGCCTTACTGCCAATCATCCTGAGGTTTACCTTATAGTGTTATTAATAGATGAGCGACCCGAGGAAGTTACGGATATAAAGAGGTCAGTGAGAGGAGAGGTCATTTCCTCAACATTTGACGAAATGCCGGAGAATCATATGAGGGTAGCGGACCTTACACTGGAGAAGGCGAAGCGTCTTGTTGAGGCTGGTAGGGATGTTGTAATCCTTTTGGATAGTCTAACACGTCTTTCCCGTGCTTCCAACCTCACCTGTACTCCTTCAGGTAGGACCCTCTCAGGTGGTCTCGACCCTGCTGCCCTTTATAAACCAAAACATTTCTTTGGAGCGGCGAGAAAGATAGAGAATGGAGGTAGCCTCACCATCATCGCTACTACATTGGTTGAGACAGGCAGTCGAATGGACGAGGTTATATTTGAGGAGTTCAAAGGAACTGGCAATATGGAGTTAATATTGGATAGGAGTTTGGCTGAGCGCAGGATTTTCCCTGCTATAGATATTAAGCGCAGCGGAACAAGACACGAGGAGTTGCTCTATACTGAGCAGGAGCTCAAAGGTGTGTGGATATTGAGAAGAGCATACGCCTCTATGGACACTGCTGAAGCCACGGAAGAATTGATAAAATGGTTAAGACGCACTAAATCCAATGAGGAGTTCCTAACATCGGTTGTTGAACGTCTCAAGGCTACCCTCTCGCCTGAGGAATTGGTAATGATAGAAGAAGGACCTATTGATTTAGAATAAAAAGGAGGCGAGAAATTTGCCTTATTTTGAGGAACCACCAGAGGGAGAACCTTTTGAAAATTACGAGGGAGAAGAAGAGGTACCCGTAACCGTCGTTGGAGTTTATGAGGACAGGGAAGGGAGAACCTTCGTAGTTCTGAGGGACTCAGCCGGAAGAAACCTTCCAATTGTGATCGGTCCTTTTGAGGCGCTTGCAATATCCCTCGCTTTGTATCCTGAAAGAGTGCTTGTCCCGCGACCCCTTACCCATGACCTGATGAAAAACATAATAGAAAAGCTCCGTGTGCGAGTTGAAAAGATAGTGGTTGATGACCTTTTCCATGATACCTACTATGCTAAGATTTATCTCATAATGGATGATGAATCGATTTTCGTAGATTCCCGCCCCAGTGATGCCATCGCTCTTGCTCTGAGAGTAAATGCGCCCATTTATGTGTTGGAAAGGGTTTTTCTGGAAGCCGCCAAAGGTGAATATCAGTAGAAATCCTAAATTTTAATTTTCTCAAGAGGAGGTAGAAAGATGCCAGCTGAGGTCTTTTTTGTGGACGCTCGTTCAACTTCTCACGAGGAAGGATTAATATCAAAATTAAGACGATTAATTAAAAAATGTGATTTCTCAAGTTTCCTTTCCCCAAACGAACTGGTAGCTGTAAAGCTCCATTTTGGAGAGCGAGGCAATACTCGCTATATTCGTCCTATATTCGTCCGCCCAATAGTAGAGGAGATAAAATCTATCGGGGCTAAGCCTTTCCTTACCGATACTAACACCCTTTATCGGGGAGCTCGTGCAAACAGCGTCGACCATATTGAAACAGCTATTCTCAATGGCTTTGATTATGCGGTAACAGGCGCTCCTATTATCATTGCCGATGGCATTCGTGGAAAGAATTTCCTCACGAAAAGGGTGAACTTACCGAGATTTAAACAAGTGAAAATAGCTGGCGAGATAGCTTCTGCAGACGCTATGGTCGTGCTTTCCCATTTCAAGGGACACATTCAATTTGGTTTTGGTGGGGCTATAAAGAATGTCGCTATGGGTTGTGCCAGCAGAGGAGGTAAACAAAGCATTCATTCCCAGCTTGCACCACAGGTAAATTCGGAGATTTGTGTAGGTTGTGGAATCTGTGCAAAGTGGTGTCCGGTGAAGGCAATAAAAATAGTTAAGGGAAAGGCTGTCATAGATTTGAAGAAATGCATCGGTTGTGGGGAGTGCACTGTTTCCTGTCCCAGGGGAGCAATAGCAATTCGTTGGGGCGATGAAACCATCGCGGAACAGGAACGATTGGCAGAATATGCTTACGCTATCCTTGAGGATAAGAAAGGAAAATTATGTTTCTTCAATTTCCTGTTTGATATAACTCCCCTTTGCGATTGCGTTGGTTGGGGGGATGTGCCCATCGTCCCAGATATAGGCATCCTTGCTTCCTATGACCCCGTAGCAATTGATAAGGCATCCGTTGACCTCGTTAACGAGCAAATAGGGATAGAGTATTCGGCGTTGGGAAGGAGACTGGAAAAAGGAGAGGATAAATTTAGGGCGCTTTTCCCCAATGTAGATTGGACACTTCAGCTGAAACACGCAGAGGAGATCGGCTTGGGGACGGCGGATTACAAACTAATAAAAATTTAGATAATGACCTTTAACGACTTCCTCCTACGTACAGCTTCTCTCCTCATTATCGCGAAGGGTTTAGGAGAAATAGCGAATAGGTTGAGGATGCCAGCAGTTGTGGGGGAATTATTCGCGGGGATATTGCTTGGCTATAGCTTCCTTAATTGGATTGACCCATCAAATGAAACATTCTACATACTTTCAGAGATGGGAGCAATTCTCCTATTATTCGAAATCGGTCTTGAAATGGACATAGATGAATTGAAGAAAGCGGGATTAGCTTCCGTTTGGGTTGGGACAGCCGGTGTAGTTATACCTTTTTTTCTTGCTTGGCTTATTTCGCTCGTTTTTGGTTATCATTCACTGCAAGCCTTATTCATTGGTGGTGTCCTAACAGCCACCAGCGTAGGGGTAACTGCCAGGGTTCTACAGGAAAGGGGATGGTTGAGGAGCAGAGAAGCGAACATTATATTGGGGGCAGCTGTTCTTGATGATGTGCTTGCGCTCATAGTCCTTTCTATTCTGACGAGTATAGAGCTGGGTAATATATCAATATATCCAATTATTCGTTCTTTCTTTATGGCTATTCTTTTTCTCGGTTTGGCGATAGGGGTGGGACTCAAAGTTGCTCCTGCCCTGATTAAGCTGTTGATGACTCTGAGGACAAGAGGTGCTCTTTATGCGGGAGTCCTTGCCTTTCTCCTTTTGTTTTCCCTTCTTTCCCAGGTTGTTGGCTTGGCGCCAATAGTCGGTGCTTTCGCCTGTGGACTCCTCCTTTCCCGCACAGAGCATAGACTGAATATAGAAAAAGGTTTTACGCCTCTTGCTGATTTCCTTACTCCATTCTTCTTTGTAATAATGGGGGCACAGGTGAAAGTTGGAAATATTGAACTTTCTTCTTTACCCTACGCGCTTCTAATTCTGCTCGTAGCTTTTATCGGTAAAATGTTGCCGGGCTTCTTTGTGCCAGGACGAAAGATAAATAGATGGATAGTAACAGTAGGAATGGTTCCCCGAGGTGAGGTAGGGCTTATCTTGGCATCATATTCTCTATCCCACAAAATATTGGCAGAGGCAGATTACTCCCTTCTCGTTCTAATCATTATGATTACGACCTTTTTGGCTCCCCTGATACTCCACATCTTGCTTAAGGAAAAATCACTTCAATAGCCTTTTGCCTGCTTGGAGCAATATCTTTGCGGTCTTTGGACCAAGAGACATTGAGCTTTCATAGGCATAAATCTGTGTAGCAAAATACTCTTCCGGTAAAATATAACCTATCTCATCACAGGCGAGACCGATAACCATCTTATAAGGTGTGGATAACAAACTCTTCAATGCCAAACCTACTTTCGGCAATGCCTCGCCTGGGTTAGTAAGGATTTGAAGTTTTCCTCCAATATCCAAGAAATGCATTTCCGAATCTACTGCCTGTCCTTCCATATTCCTCTTCATTATCTCCAATTGAGCGGCGAGAAGAAATTTTGGATTTTCAACTGGCAACTTTATCTTTATTACCCTGTGAATTATTTTGGTTTTTTCTATCTTTTCCTGGGATTCCTTGGCTTTTAAAATGCTTTGCCCAAGGTTTTCCCCTATTCGTTTTGCTTCTGCAAAAGTATGTTCTTTTACCTTTGGTGTTACCATACCTCCGAGTGCACCATTCAGAAAGAGGGTAACTCCGCCGATTTCCCTTTCGGTTAATTCCCTCAGATAATGGACAAAGTCGGAAGTTATGAGCTTGTTATCGCTCCATAGAACTTCTGGATGGCAGGCATAATTGACGATATTGGCTATAGATTTCCCATTTTTATCCTCCACGAATAGCATTGTAACGGTTGGGTCAAGGAGGTTCTCGTCCCTGGAATTATATGCTACCTCGGAGTTTGTTGTCTGCCCGACTTTCAGTGTTGCGGGTTTTGCCGATTTTATCGCTATGTCTATAGCTTCAACAATTTTTTGCTGTACAAACTGTAGGTATTTTTCTTCAACGCCTGAAGTGAATTCATTTGGACCCCAAAGTCCCAAAGTATCGGGTCCTGAATGGAGATGGCTACAGGCGATGATTATATCTGTGGATTGCAAAGAATTTTTTCTCCCAGCCTCTTTTCTCGCTTTCTCTATATCCTCATAAAATAGCCCTATCAGATCCAAAGATAGAATTACGAGACGAGTTTTACCATCGCTGAGATAAAGGGCTGTTGCGTAAATATCATCGTGGACACCTTCGCTTTTCCTATTATTTCCAAGCCCTGCCAGATAAACGCTATATTGGGGAGTGATTTTAACCCTGCTTACCCCAGCAATATAATCGGCTTCAAGGTATAAAGAAAGGAAAAGGAAGAGAACGAAGATGTATTTCACTGAAGTTCACCTCTAATTAAATTTTACAAGAATTATGGAAATATCAAAGCTCTAATGGAATTCCATAACATATTGGACTTCATCTTGCTTAGGATGCTCCTTTACCAGTAAATTATCTTTAGGGAAAAGGGGAAGCAATGGTATACCATTTCATTTGAAAAATTAATTTTAACCTTGACTAAAATGGAGCTATGGGATAAAAATAAATTTAATGATTATGCTTAAAAGATTATCCCTTATGTTTCTCATTTGTTCGACTTTAGTGGCACAACAGAAGAAGGTGCTCGCCTTTTATTACCCTTGGTATGGGACACCCGAGGTGTCGGGTGGGTGGGTGCATTGGAACGAGGGAGGGCATAATCCGGAAACGCTTCTTGCTTCAAATTTGCCCGATAGCGCAACCACTAATCATCCTTTGAAATTGTATGATTCCAATGACCCGGAGGTTATAAAGGAACACATTGCGTTAGCTAAATGGGCTGGTATAGATGCCTTCATATGTAGCTGGTGGGGGATGGATGATTTCACGGATAGGGCATTCAGGAAAGCCCTGAAAGTTGCGGAGAAGCAAAAGGGTATCCCCGTAAAGTTCACAATCTACTATGAAACGGTTCCTCAAATTGCTGTGAATAAAGTAGAAGCCGCAGTTAAGGATATAATGTACATTCTCAACGAATATAGCAATAGCCCTGCTTTTTTCAAATTGAATGACAAACCGGTGATTTTCATATATGGTAGGGCGTTAGCCCAGCTCGGCGATAAGTGGCGGGATGTTGTGCAGGAAGTTAAAAAATTGAGAAAGGGCAAAGTTATTTTCATCGGTGATACTCTTGATGCTCGTTGGTTGGAGATATTCGATGGTCTGCACGAGTATAACCCGATTGGGGCAATACTGGCCAAGGTTGATATGTTAAGAAGATACAAAAGTTGCAGGGATATATGTGAAAAAATGGGAAAGATATCCTGCGCCACGGTCATTCCTGGCTATGATGATTCAAATGTACGCCCTGCAAATCCCATAGTAAGGTTGCGAGAGGATGGTAAGCTATACAAAGAGCTTTGGGAGGCGGCTATAAAAGCTGATGTTGATTGGGTCCTAATTTGTAGCTTTAATGAGTGGCATGAGGGTACAGAAATAGAGCCAAGCGTTGAATATGGAAAGCTCTATCTACAAATTACAAGGGAATACGCTAACCGATTCAAACGAGGAAAATAACCTTCTTTCCTATGTTTGCTTTTGCCTTGAGCAGGCAAGAGAATTCCTTCGCCTATCAGGTTCATCTACTCCCCTCACCAAACCACATCTTCTTTTCTGTTCTTTTTCCCTCTTTGCAAAAGCATTCATTTGTGCTAAAGCAGGTGAACCAAGAGATGAACCTACCCACGGGTTGACGACAAGAGGAACTCGTGAGGAAACGGAAAGCCTTTTGGAAAGAGAAGTAGTGGTAAAGGAAAAGGGGCTATTTCAAAGCTTTCATCTTTGCTTTGCTGATTCACAGATAAAATCGGGCACTCGTTTTAGGTTGAGGGACCTTTTAGGCTGCATTGATGGTCTTGGTTTTCCCAAGGTTTTAGAGTTAGACGAACCAAGTGCTCACCTTGCAATCACATTTCTTCTTAGTATGATTTGCCGCTACGAACCCCTCAGGTGGATGAAAGGGAAAGAGGAGAAGTGGATGAAAAGATATATTGAAATTGCGGAGCAAAGTTTCCCTTCTTTTATAGAGGAAGCACTCCGACAGCTTGGCTTCAAGAATGAATAGACAAGCGATTGCCCAAATACTTTTCATCATCCTGTGTTTCGTTTCTGTTTTTTCTCTCCCTTTTCCTTTCCTGCGTTTTGCTTTAGGGTTACAGAATGAAAAGGAAATAGAAGAATATAAGAAATTCGGCTTCAATGCCATCTGGATAGATGTCTTCTACAAGGATTCCCAAATCCAGAAAAAGCTCCAGCTTGCCAAAGAAGCAGAGAAGGGGAATTTAATCCCCATAATTTGTCTTCACTTAGAGGCAAAAGATTTCGGCACTCCTACCCCTTTGAATGAAGACTACAGGCAAAAGACAACATCCTGGGTTAAGGAGATGGCAGAAGAATTCAAGGATTTATCCCGACTTGTATGGGCGCTAGGCTATGACCCCGCTCAAGCAATTGAATATAATGAAAGCGATTTCGCATCGTATCTTGTTTCCTGGTATGGTTCGTTTAAAGCAATCTCGGAAGCCTGGGGTAAAGAGGTGAACTTCCCCTCGGATATAACTTTTAGCTTAGTAGAAAAACTTTCAGCCGATAAAGAGGGGGAAGTTCCTCGCTATGGTATCAGTCGCCCTTCCCTCGACCTGGCAATTTATAAGTGGATAAGCCTAAGGGATTTACTAAACCTCTGGCTAGGGGAGCTGAAGGGAGCTACAGGAACGAGAATGGAGCAGTGGGTGATAACAGGAATATTGAAGGATTACAAATCTATAATGGTGGTTCCTTTCGGATATGACGGGATAACTGTCGCCTTTTATCCCAGTGAATTGGAGAAGGATTTCTTAATACATAATCCCCATGGTGTAGCTATAGCTCGTAGGGGTGGCTTGTTTTCCCCTATAGCAATCTTTCAACTTATAAAGGAAGGTGAATACAAAACCTCTCCTTTCATCTTAAAACAGTACTTGAACAATGCTTTGCTTCAAGGTGCTATGGGATTGGGATTTGATAATTGGGAAACATTGAAATCGCTACCAGAGCTGAAAGAGATTTTGAATGAGGATATTTACAAAACTCCGCTTGAACCCGAAAATAAGATAGCCGTTTTGTATGAACCTTTTCTTGAAGGTTACAACCTCAATGGCAGGGGGCTGTTTGGTTTTCTTAAGACGCAATTAGTTAATCAACCGAGCGACCTTTTCTTCACGCTGAGATTGGGGTGTAAATATGGTGGGATAGATTTCCTCGGAGTAGACGATTTGGATAAAGTTGACATCAATCGTTATAAGGTTATTCTTGCTCCTTCGGCTTTCTATCTTCCGCCTATCTATAAAGAAATCCTTTCAAGCTTCATTCTATTCGGAGGGATGCTTGTTGCAGATATCGGGTTGGATTGCTATGAGACAGGCTCACTATCAATTCCCAGCGATTTTGTCAAACATAACTGCGGAGTGGAAGGATTTTGGACGATAACGAAGGGGAGAGGAAATTTCCGAGTGAATATAGAGCATTCACTTTTTCCTTTGTTGAAGAAAAACCAGGAAAGCGACGGCAATGCCGATGGTTTCGCTGTGGATGGGTGCATAGGATTTGCCTATGTTGGTGCAAAAACTGACATCTTGGCTACTCTGGGAGCAATGGGAGGGGCTGGAGGAAGAATGGCTGTTGCCGGCATTTTGGTTAGGAAAAACGGGTTGGGTTATTGTCTCTACGCTACTTTTCCTCTATGGCGAAATTGGCTACCTTATAATAAACTCTTCTTGCAATTTCACGAATCTATTTTATCTTGGGGAAGCGAAATGTGGCTAAATGATGTCCTTTTTCCATCTTTTGGAAGATTTAACCTTCTTAAAAACGGTTTCGCCATACTGAACCTTACACCTTATAAAACTGCTTTGAGCCTCCGCATCCCAATACAGCTATTCTATGAGGGATGTGTTACTGCTCCAAGGGAGGATGGAGCGTTTGACCTTCTCGTTCCTCTTGAGGAGAGTGAAATCAGAGTTTTCAATAAGGTTATTCCTTTAATTGTTCAACCTGAGTATCTATTAGTCCATATTGAAAAATATAGCTCAGATAAAGTCATAATGAGGATATTGGGCAGAGGGGGAAAGATAGTGGCAGGCGATGACAAAATGCTTGCTGTTCCAATGTTCACTACCCCAGGTGTTATTTTGCTTTCTACGGGTGAATATAAAATCACTAAGGGCTCAAGCCACAAGATAACGATAACGAACACTCAAACAGGGGAGAAAAAGAGTTTCATTATCCAAGCGAACTCGGAAGTCTTAAGAATAGAGTGGGATTTCCATAGCGAGATTGTGGAGATTGAGAAGGGATAAAAAGGGGCAGGCTTTTAAAAGCCTGCCCCTTTTTTATTTTTTTAAGCCAATTCCACGATTGCTTTGAGCCCACTCTCCGAACTGCTACCCACCATTATCTCGAACGCTCCTGGCTCCACAATCGGAGAGAGGTTTTCATCAAGGAAGGCGAAATCCTCTTCCCTTAGTGTGAATTCAACCGTCGTTTTTTCACCCTGCTTGAGATGTATCCTTTTGAATTTCCTCAACTCAAGAACCGGTCTGACCATCTTGCTGAACATATCCTTGATGTAAAGCTGGACGACTTCGTCTCCATCCCTGCAGCCACTATTCTCAACTTCAACGGTTACCTTGATTTCATCTTTAATTGCTGCCTTCCTGGAAGAAACTTTGAGGTTTCTATAGGTAAAAGTTGTGTAACTGAGACCATAACCAAATGGGAAGAGCGGTTGTTTTCCTCTTGCTTCAACATAGTCATGGCTTCTTATGCAGGGTCTATAGTTGTAGTAAAGGGGCAATTGACCGGTGTATTTTGGGAAAGTTATGGGCAGTTTACCTCCAGGGTTGTAATCTCCAAACAGGACATTGGCTATCGCGTTGCCACCTTCTTCTCCCGGATACCAAGCTTCAACAACAGCATCGACGAGGTCTATCCAGTTGCTCATCGTGATTGCACTTCCATTTATCAACACGACGATAACCGGTGTTCCTGTGTCAACTATAGCCTTTATAAGCTCTTCCTGAACACCTGGTAGGTTGAGGTCACATCTATCTCTTCCTTCTCCTTCTGTCTCATCCGAGTTGCCCATAACGAGGATCGCCACATCTGCCCGACTTGCTGCCGATACCGCTTTGGGAAATCCCTTGCGAGAGTTATCCCTAACTTTGCATCCCTCGGCGAAAAGCACCTTGGTCCCTTTGGAAACCTTGTTGCATATTCCCTCCAAGGGAGTTACGACTTTCATACCATAGCCACTGTATCCTCCGAGCCGAACCTCGTTTGCATTAGGACCTATAACCGCGATCGTTCCCAAATCCTTAGGCAGAGGAAGAATACCGTTATTCTTGAGAAGAACGATGCATCTTTCAGCCACCCTTATGGCGAACTCCCGATGTTCGGCTGAATCGCAGATCTGATGTGCTTTTTCCGGGCAGGCAAAGGGGTCGTCAAATAAGCCGAGCCAGAATTTTGCCTTCAGTACCCTGCTTACAGCAACATCAAGAACTTCCTCGGAAACCTTTCCTTCTTTCACCAGCTTAACCAGCTCAGGAAAGCATACCGCATGGGGCAACTCTACATCTAACCCCGCCTCAAGCGCTAATTTCGCCGCCTCGGCTAAAGATTCAGCAACTCTATGGGCACCATGCAATCCCCAAACAGAACCGTAATCGGAAACGACAAAACCCTCAAATCCCCATTCACCCCTGAGGACATCTGTAAGTAGCCATCTATTTGATGAGGAGGGAACTCCACTGATGGAGTTATAAGCAGCCATTATTGACCAGGCTTTTGCCTCTTGTATGCTCGCTTTAAAAGCTGGGAAGAAAATCTCCCTCAGTGTCCTCTCCGAGAAATAAGTTGCGCTACTATCTCTACCGCCATCACCGGCGAAGTCGGCAGCAAAATGCTTGGGCGTGGCGATGACTCTTTCTTCCTGCAGACCTTTGATAAAAGCTACAGCCATTAGAGAGGTAAGATAGGGGTCCTCGCCATAGGTTTCCTCTACTCGCCCGTGTCTTGCATCCCTTGCTATATTGATGGTTGGGGAAAGAGCTTGATGTATCGCTCTTGCTCGAGTTTCTTTTCCGATAACCCTTGCTACTTCATAGAGCATATCGGGGTCCCAGGAGCTGGCCAGTGCTATGGATTGGGGAAAACTCGTGGATTTTTTCGCCATACAGCCATGCAGGCATTCGTCGTGAATGATTATGGGGATTTTGGACTTAGTTTTTTCCAAAGCGAACTTCTGAATCTCATTGGCTATTTCTACGCCCCTGTCGGGTTCAAGATGCCTCAGTATATAACTTATCTGCCCCATTCCATTGCTAAGCAAAGTTTCGGCTTTTTCAATGGCGAATCTCTCGTGTTCAAGGAGATGCTCACCACCAATTGAGGAGAGCTGGGCGACTTTCTCCTCAACGCTCATATTCTTTATTAGCTCTTTTACTTTCTCCTCCATGTTCCAATTCCTCCTTTCTAATGTGTTTTTTAGATTAAAAAGGAAAATTGGTTATAATGTCAATAAAAAAATAGGCGTAGGAGGCGATATTTCTATGGTATATTCAGCTGAATTCACCGTCCGAACAAGGAACAAGGTTGAACTTGTTGACATCACTTCTCAGGCAAGGGAAGTAATTGGAAATAGCGGATTGAAGGAAGGTATGGTCCTCGTTTTTGTTCCCCATGCGACAGCTGCCTTGTATTTGAACGAACACGAAAGCGGATTGCTGAGCGATGTCCTTTCTTTTCTGCGAAGCTTAATTCCCGAGAATAAAGCCTACCTTCATAACCGTATAGATGATAACGCTACGGCTCATCTCGGCTCCATCCTTTTGAAACCCTTCGTCGTAATGCCCCTGAGGGCTGGTCAGCTTGATGTGGGAACCTGGCAAAACCTTTTCCTCGTGGAAATGGATGGTCCAAGGACAAGGAGAGTGATAGTAAAAGTCATCGGTGAATAAATTAGTAGATAGAAGCGTTTGAGGTATTTGAGATGGAGTCCAACTTTACGATTGTATTTTCTAAGGTATAATAATAATGAGACAAAACAAAGGAGGTGCCACTTTGTTTAAAACGAGGTTATTCATACCTGGTCCCACCCCCATTAATCCCGAGGTGCAAAAGGCTCTTTCCAGTCCAATGATAAATCACAGAGGTCCCGAATATGAGGCTCTCCAAAAGGAAATAGTGGAGAATCTCAAGAAAGTGTTCAAAACTTCTAATCCTATTATCGTATTTCCTTCCGCTGGGACTGGTGGAATGGAGGCAGCTATTGTTAATTTCCTTTCCCCGGGGGATAAAGTCATCTGCGCAAGCATCGGCGTATTCGGCGACCGTTTTGCCTCAATTGCCAAGGCTTACGGAGCGGAAGTTGTGAAAGTAGATTTTGAGTGGGGGAAGGCTATTGACCCTTCTAAATTGCAACAAGCCCTTGATGACAATCCCGACGCAAAGGCTTTGCTTATGACCCATAACGAGACTTCCACAGGGGTTACAAATGACCTCTGGGCTATTAAGGAAATCCTTAAAGAAAGGGAGATTCTTTGGATAGTTGACGCGATAAGCTCCCTTGTTGCGATAGATTTGCCCACTGATGAGCTTGGCGTTGATGTTGTTGTTGGAGGTTCCCAAAAAGCATTTATGATACCTCCCGGATTATCCTTCTTAGCTGTCAGCGAGAAGGCTTTAAAGTATGCCGAAAATGCTCAAATGCCACGATTTTATTTTGATATAAAAGCTATGTTGAAATCAATGGAACGAAACCAGACACCATATACCCCCGCTCTCCCTCAGCTTTTCGCTCTTCGGGAGGCGTTGCGCCAGATACTTGAGGAAGGATTGGATAATGTTCAGAAGCGTCACAAACAGGTGGGAGAGACGATTAGGCGTGGAATCAAGGCGATTGGATTGAAGATTTTTGCCGACGAGAAGTTCGCCTCAAATACCGTGACTGCAATTTACAATCCCGAAGGAGTTGATGTAAGGAAACTCCGCTCTTTCCTAAGGGAGAAATTTGGTGTAGTGCTCGCTGGCGGACAGGGAGCAATCCAGAACACAGTTTTCAGAATCGGTCATTTGGGATATGTTGATGTTATAGACGCTTTGACCGTTCTTTCCGCTTTGGAAATAGGTTTGAAGGTTTTGGGCTATCCTGTGGAATTAGGCAAAGGGGTTAAAGCAGGGGAGGAGTTCATAGCTGAGGAGGTGCAATGAGAATGGCGAAAATATTGGTTTCGGACCAGATTTCAGAGAAGGGGTTGGCTATCCTTCAGCAAGAAATGGAAGTTGATTACTCCCCGGGCTTACCTAAGGAGGAGATAATCAAAAGGATAGGAGAATTCGATGCTCTTATGGTTAGAAGTGGGACAAAGGTTACTAGGGATATAATTGAGGCGGGTGAGAAGCTGAAGATAATTGGAAGGGCTGGAGTGGGGGTGGATAACATAGATGTTGAAGCAGCTACCGAGAAGGGGATAGTAGTGGTC
>JACIXQ010000024.1 GCA_014360465.1 bacterium | reverse complement strand
ACACCTCCTTTTAGAAGGTTTGTTATAGGAATAAATTGTAGGGGATGATTGCCTCTTGTCATCATTATTATTGAGGAAACTACCCCTTTTCGAGTAAATTATTTTTGAGGAAGAGCGGATTTTTGACTTTTAAAGGATGTTCTTTTAGAATAAAAAACTGACACCTTATGATGCTTGAGAATCCCGTTAGATTTATAAAAGGCGTAGGAGAGAAGAGAGCGCGTATTCTCTCCAAATTGGGTATTGAAAAAGCTGGCGACCTTCTCTTCCATTTTCCCCGGAGATGGGAGGACAGGAGACATTTTAAGAAAATCGGCGAACTCGTAGATGGAGAGAAAGCGACTATCCTTGGTAAGGTCGTGGACGCGGAAAGCACTATTACACCGAGAGGATTAGTTATAGTCAAGGCAGTCATAGATGATATCTCGGGAGTTGCCTATCTGACTTGGTTTAATCAACCCTATATGAAAAAAAGATTCAAAGCTCTCAAGGGGAAAAAGGTTGTTGCTTATGGGACAGTTAAGCGTAATAGATGGGGAGTGGAAATAGAGAATCCCGAGTGGGAGGAAGTAGAGGAGGGAGAGAATAGTTTGCATCTTGGACGTATTGTGCCCATCTACCCCCTTACGGAAGGGATTTCCCAAATCCAGATGAGGAAAATAATTTACAATGCCCTTGAACAGTTCGCCCCTTGCTTGGAGGAGGTTATTCCTTCCCGAATAAGGGAGAAAAGGGGGCTTATGCCGATTTACCAGGCTATAAGGGAGATACATTTTCCCTCCAGCGCAAGAAGCCTTTCAGAAGCAAGACGAAGACTGGTATACGAGGAGTTCTTCCTCCTCCAGGTTATTCTTGCTTTGAGACAAAAAGAATACAAGGAGGAGAAAGGGCGAAGCCTTGAATTTGATGTCTTTTCCGAATTGGAAAAAATACTCCCCTTTAAATTGACGAATGCTCAGAGAAGGGTAATAGAAGAAGTGGCGAGGGATATGAGGGAAGGTCACCCGATGAATCGGCTCATCCAAGGTGATGTGGGTTCAGGTAAGACAATCGTTGCCTTGGCTGCTATATTGATAGCGGTTCGTTGTGGTTATCAATGTGCCCTTATGGCACCAACTGAGATACTTGCCGAGCAACACTTCATCGTTCTCAGCAATTTGCTATTCCCCCTCGGTGTTAAGATCACTTTGCTTGTGGGAGGATTGAGCCAGAAGGAGAAAAACCTGGCGAAAAAGTTGGTTGCTGAGGGTGAAACTGACTTAGTCATCGGCACGCACGCGCTATTGGAAGAGGATGTGGAATTTAAGAATCTCGGATTGGTCATAATTGATGAACAGCATAGGTTCGGAGTAATACAGAGGGCGAAACTTAGACAGAAGGGAATCAATCCCGAGGTTTTGGTTATGACGGCAACTCCGATACCCCGCACCCTTGCCCTTACCGTCTACGGCGACTTAGATGTCTCGGTTATTGACGAGTTGCCCCCAGGGCGTCAGCCCGTGAAGACCTTCTGGGTGCCTAAATCAAGAAGAAAATGGGCTTATTCCTTCGTTAGGGAGGAAATAAAGAAAGGGCGTCAGGCTTATGCAGTCTGTCCATTGATAGAAGAGTCCGAGAAACTCCAGGCGGAGGCGGCGGAGAAACTTGCAAGCGACCTCGCGCATCTTCTTCCCGATGTTAAAATAGGGCTTCTTCACGGTCAGATGCGTCCGAAAGAAAAGGAGGAAGTAATGAACCAATTCAGGGAAAGGAAAATAGACCTCCTTGTATCAACCCCTGTGATAGAAGTAGGTATAGATGTGCCTAATGCGACCGTTATGGTTATAGAGGATGCAGATAGGTTCGGCTTGGCTCAACTTCATCAGCTACGGGGTAGGGTGGGTAGGGGAGAATACCAATCCTATTGCATATTGATTGCCACGCCTCGCACGGAAGAAGCCAAGAGAAGATTACAGGTTATGGTTGAAACAAATGATGGATTTCGCATAGCGGAGGAGGATTTGGCTATCAGGGGACCAGGTGAATTTTTTGGCACACGCCAACACGGACTGCCTGATTTAAAGTTGGCAAATATCATAAAAGATGTAAAAATATTAGAGGAAGCGAGAGAAGACGGGATGCAGATAATAGAGATTGACCCTCATTTAAGATTGCCGGAACATAGGTTGTTAGCGAAAAAGATAAAAGAAAGGTTCGGCGATACGATAGAGATGCTGGACATCGGCTAAGATGCTCAGAGTAGCCAGCGGTTCGGAAAAAGGGAGAAGATTGAGAAGTTTGAAGAGCCTCCGCCCCACGGAGGAACAGGTTCGTATTTCATTGTTCAATTCCCTCGGAGCTAAAATCAAGGACAAGCGCTTTTTGGACCTTTTCGCAGGAACGGGAGCTGTTGGAATAGAAGCTTTGAGCAGAGGAGCCCGCGAAGCTTGGTTCGTTGATAGAAAAAGAAAATGTGTGGATATAATCAAGGAAAATTTAAAAGATTGCCATTTCGAGGAAAAGGCAAGGGTCTTCTTCACAGATGCAAGGCGGGCAATAACCATTTTTGCTAAGAAGGGTGAGAAATTTGACTTAATTTTCCTTGACCCACCTTATGAAAGGATTGATACCCTTATGGAAAGCCTGGAATTACTCGGCGAAACGGAACTGCTTAATGATGATGGGTTGTGTATAGTACAGCATAGTGCCAGTGTAAGTCTACCTGAACAGGTAGGTTCGTTAGTGAAAAGTAATGTCAAGATATTTGGAAATACGGCATTAACTTTTTATAGGAGGGAAAATGATTAAAGCGATATATCCCGGGACATTTGACCCACCTACAAATGGGCATCTTGACCTTATAGAGAGAAGCTCTCGTTTGTTCGACTATGTGATAGTTGCAATTGGTGAGCAGTCCACCAAAAAACCTTTATTCTCCATCCAGGAACGACTGGATATGTTACGCGAGCTCTGTGCTCCTTTCCCCAATGTTGAAGTGGACCATTTCAGTGGTTTGCTCGTCCATTATGCGAGGGAAAAAGGTGTAACGATAATCATCAGGGGATTAAGGGCGGTATCGGATTTTGAGTATGAGATGCAGATGGCGCTTATGAACAGGAAGTTGGCTCCAGATATAGAAACGGTTTTTCTTATGACATCAGCCAAATGGTCATTCCTTTCTTCAAGCCTTGTGAAGGAAGTGGCATTATTAGGGGGATGCGTGAAACAGCTTGTTCCCCCCTTGGTGGAAAAATATCTGAAGGAGAAGAGAAAAAATGAAGGACACCAAGGTTGAGCTTTTTAGGTTGCTTGACCAAATGGAGGAGTTGATGGACTCCTCTCGCCAGATTTTCGGGAAAGCTTTATTCGTAGATGTTGAGAAGTTTTTCTTTCTCTTAAATAGGATAAGGGTGAGCCTACCAGAAGAGATAAAGAGGGCAGCCAAGCTTGATGAGGAAAGAGAGAGGATATTGCAAAAGGCAAGGGAAGAAGCCGAGGAAATCGTTAAGAGAGCCAGAGAAGAGGCGGAAAGATTGACATCGGAAAGCGAGATAATTAAAAGAGCGCAACAAAGAGGGATGGAGATAATCGCTCAAGCTGAGCAAAGGAGTAGGGAAATAATAACCGGCGCCGAGGAGTATGCCCGTGATGTTCTAATGAATCTTGAAAACTATCTTTCTCGCGTTCTCAATGCCGCGAGGAAAGGAATAACCGAATTGGAAGAAAGATTAAAAAGCAGAGGAGGCGAGCACAAATGAACCCTATGATGCGGCTCAAGGAAATTGTTAAAACTCAAAAACAAAGGATCGTTCTTCCAGAGGGCAATGATGATAGAGTTCTAAAAGCCGCAAGAAAAGCTACCGACGAAGGTTTGGCGGAGATAGTATTGTTAGGGGATGAGGATGAAATATGTAAGCTTGCTCGGGATATCGGGGTCACCCTGGAGGGTATTGAAATAATAAATCCCTCAAAATCGCCTAAACTCCCTGAGTATGCTAATGTCTTATATGAGCTAAGGAAGCAAAAAGGTTTAACTCCGGAAGAGGCTTGGAATTTGGCTTCTTCCTATCTTTATTATGGAGTGTTGATGGTACATCAGGGTGACGCTGATGGAGAAGTCTCGGGAGCTACACATCCTACCAGCGATACAGTTCGCCCCGCCTTACAGGTAATCAAGTGTGCCCCTGGGACAGAAATAGCTTCAGCTTTCTTCGCTATGATAGTTCCCGATTGCCCCTATGGAGAAGAAGGATTTTTCCTCTTCGCTGATTCTGGAATGGTCATTGACCCAACTCCCCCGGAGCTTGCTCAGATTGCTATATCCACCGCCGATACGATGAAAAATCTATTCAGCTACGAGCCGAGGGTGGCTATGCTTTCCTTTTCAACTAAAGGTTCTGCTTCCCATCCTCTCGTTGATGAAGTTGTTGAGGCAACGAGAATCGCGAAAGAACGCCGTCCTGATATCATCCTTGACGGCGAATTGCAGGTAGATGCGGCGATAATCCCCTGGATTGCGGAAAGAAAAGCACCAGGTAGCCCAGTAGGCGGCAAAGCAAATGTCCTTATTTTCCCTGACTTAAATGCCGGGAACATCGCTTATAAACTCGTCCAAAGGTTGGCAAAGGCAGAAGCCTATGGTCCGATACTTCAGGGCTTGAGAAAACCGGTGAACGACCTCTCGAGAGGTTGTAGCGCTGATGATATCGTTAATGTAATCATAATAACAGCCGCCCAGGCAATAGCGGGAAAGAAAACCGCGTGAGGGGGTGAGCGAGATGAGGATTTTAGTAATCAATTGTGGAAGCTCTTCCCTGAAATATCAGCTAATAGACCTTGAGAAGAACAAGGTAGAAGCAAGAGGACTAGCCGATAGAGTGGGGCTCCAGCTGTATGAGAGTGCTACTCTCACCCATAAAGTGAACGATAAAGTTTGGAAATACGAGGCTGATATGCCAAACCATTACAGGGCTATGGAAGAAGTGGTCAAAGCCTTACTCCATCCCGAAATGGGGGTGATAAAGAGCCTCGATGAGATAGATGCGGTGGGCCATAGAGTTGTGCACGGTGGGGAGAAGTTCACCGGTTCAGTTCTAATAGATAGCGATGTTGAAAAAGCTATAGAGGATTGTATCTCTCTCGCTCCCTTGCATAATCCTCCAAACCTTACTGGTATAAGAGCGGCAAAAGCCTTGTTGCCCAACATTCCCCATGTTGCCGTGTTTGATACAGCTTTCCATTCAACAATCCCTAATTATGCCTATATCTATGCTCTACCTTATGAATTCTATGAAAAATACGGCATTCGTCGCTACGGCTTTCATGGTACATCTCACTATTATGTTTCAAGAAGAGCTATGGAATACCTACAAAAGACCTTCGGGATAGCGCCTTCGGAATCAAAAATCATCACCTGTCATCTCGGCAACGGCTGTAGCATAACCGCAGTACTGGGAGGGCGTTCAATTGATACGAGTATGGGGTTCACACCCGCAGAGGGACTTGTTATGGGAACTCGTTGCGGTGATATAGACCCAGCTATTATCCCCTTTTTAATGGAGAAGGAGGACTTCTCGCCGAAAGATATTGACGAGGTGCTCAATAAGAAGAGCGGTTTATTGGGAATTTCTGGGGAAACGAATGATATGAGGGATATAGAGGAAGCAGTGGCGAAGGGGCACAAGAGGGCGAAATTAGCTTTTGATATCTTCTGCTATCGGGTCAAGAAATACATAGGGGCTTACGCTGCTGCTCTCGGAGGATTGCACGCGATTGTCTTCACTGGTGGAATAGGGGAAAATGGTCCTATGGAGAGAGAGGCGATTTGTCATGGACTTGAATTCCTGGGGGTAAAAATAAACCCTGCAAAAAACGATGAAACTATAAGAGGAAAGGAAGCCGATATAAGCGAGGAAGATGCCCCCGTAAGGGTTCTTGTGGTACCCACTAATGAGGAATTGGTCATTGCTGAAGAAACAAGGAGGGTTGTGTCGTCAATAAAATAATAAGGAAGTGTATGAAAATGAAATTGGATTTATCAGAATTAATAAAATCACCAGGAGCCATCATTCCATATCACTTTGAGGAAGAGATTGAAGTGGATGGGGTGGAGCTTTTGGAACCAGTAGTCGCTGATTTCAAATTTTCCAACACAAATCGCTCAATCATTATTGAGGGTGAATTCTATACGAGCATAATGGCTGAATGCGTTCGTTGTCTTGAACATTTTAAGATGCCACTCAAATCCGCTTTCCGGGAAGCGTATACTCGCCAAGACCTTGCTCTTGATGCGAAGGGCAACCTGATTACCGATGACGAGGATATCCGCTCCATATTTGAAGGACATATCCTTGACTTAACGGAGCTTTTACGTCAAAATATAATATTGGCTCTTCCCGTTGCTCCCTTGTGCTCACCCGATTGCAAGGGACTTTGCCCGATTTGCGGCAAGAACTTGAACGAAGGGGAGTGCCAATGCAATAAGCAGAGGATAGACCCTCGCTGGCGAAAGTTGTTGAATTATAAGAAAAAGGAGGTATGAAAATTGGCTAATCCGAAGAAGCGTTTTTCCCATTCAAGAACCGCAAAGAGAAAGGCGAATTGGTTGGCTCTGAAGCAAGGTGGCCTATCCATATGTCCACATTGTCATTCCTTTAAGTTAGCACATAGGGTCTGCCCATCCTGCGGTTATTATAAAGGGAACCTTGTCGTTTCCCAACAATCTAAGAAGTGAGGAATAATATCAGGATAGCCGTAGATGCAATGGGGGGTGACTACGCCCCCAAAGAAATTATTAAGGGGGCGGTAGAAGCCCTTGAATATCATAAGGATATCAATATATTGCTCGTTGGCGATGCACAGCTGGTTGCTGAGAGTTTGGAGGAGTTAGGGAAGCTCAACGAAGTGGAAATCGTGCCCGCTTCCCAGAAAATAGATATAGAAGAAAAGCCGTCCGTAGTCAGGAGAAAAAGGGATTCTTCCTTGATGGTTGCCTTCCAGTTGGTAAAGGAGGGACGAGCAGATGCTGTGGTAACCGCTGGTCACACAGGAGCAGCTGTTTTGGGAGCTTTGCTCTGCTGGGGAAGAATAAAAGGTATATCACGCCCAGCTATCGCTGCTCCTATGCCTTCTAAGGATGGGAAATTCATATTAGTTGATGCCGGTGCTAATGTCGACTGTAAACCTCTTCATCTCCTCCATTTCGCCCTTATGGGTAGCATTTATGCTTCCAATGTACTTCATATACCGAATCCTCGCGTGGGGTTATTAAACATCGGTGAGGAGAGTGGAAAGGGTAATTCTCTAACAAATGCCACTTATCCTCTGCTGGAGAAAGCACCGCTCAATTTTATTGGAAATGTGGAAGGAAAGGATATCTTTGCGGGCAAAGTGGATGTTGTTGTCTGCGATGGGTTTGTTGGGAATGTTGTCCTGAAGAGTAACGAAGGCTTAGCATGGCTTGCTCTCTACTATCTCCAAAAATTGGGAGTGGATATAAGCGGGGTTATTCAATTTCTCGATTATGCCGAATATGGTGGGGCTCCCATTCTCGGGGTCCCCTATGTTCTGATAAAAAGCCACGGAAGGTCAAAAGCTAAGGCAATAAGGCAAGCAATTGCTGTTGCGAAGGAGGCGATAGAGAGCGAAATGGTCGAGAAAATCACCTCTTCATTAAAAGAGTTGGGGAGTGTTGAAGGAATATGAGGAGAGTAGGAATAGCAAGTTTGGGGGCTTATGTCCCTCCAAAGATTTTGACTAACAAGGATTTGGAGAAAATGGTGGATACGAGCGATGAGTGGATTACAACAAGAACAGGCATCAAGGAGCGAAGAATTGCTGATGAGTCGCAGGCATCTTCCGATTTAGCTTATGAGGCGTCTAAAATTGCCCTTGCTGAGGCGGGAATTGAACCATCTGATTTGGATATGATAATAGTTTGTGGCGTTACATTTGATTATCCTTTCCCTGCCACAGCTTGCATCCTGCAGGATAGGTTGGGGGCGAATAAGGCTGGTGCTATGGATATAGAGGCTGGTTGCACTGGATTTATATATGCCCTTTCGGTCGCCTATAGCTATGTTGCCTGTGGTTTCTACGATAATGTCCTCGTCGTAGGAAGCGATGTCCTCTCAAAGGTCACCGATTGGCAGGATAGGTCCTCCTGCATCCTCTTTGGAGATGCTGCGGGAGCAGCCGTTGTCACCCCCTATAAAGGGCAAGGTGAACTTCTCAACTTCTATTTGCGAAGCGATGGCTCACGAACAGACGATTTGCTTATCCCCGCCGGTGGTTCAAGAAATCCTGCCTCACATAAAACCGTTGAGGAACGCCTTCATTATATGAAGCTAAACGGTCCGGAGGTCTTCAGATTGGCGGTTAGGGTTATCGAGGACGCTGTTACAGCAATCCTTAACAAAGCCCAATTGAAAAAAGAGGATATCGCTATACTTATTCCCCATCAAGCGAATATCCGCATAATTCAGACAGCAGCAAGAAATCTTGCTATTCCCCAGGAGAAGTTCTTCGTTAATGTAGACCGCTATGGTAATACCTCTGCTGCTTCTATCCCTCTTGCTTTTTATGAAGCATTGAAAGAGGGGAGGATTAAAAAAGGCGATTATATCATCCTCGTAGGTTTCGGCGCGGGACTTACCTGGGGAGCATTCCTGATAAGGTGGTGACATCATTTATGTTCTGGACCCGCATTTGCGAACTTTTGAACATAAAGTATCCTATCATTCAAGGGGGTATGGCCTGGGTAGCAACGGCAGAGTTAGCAGCTGCTGTATCGGAAGCAGGTGGATTGGGGATAATAGGCGCAGGAAATATGCCGGGCGAACTCCTTCGGGATGAGATAAATAAAGCGCGTTCCCTTACCGATAAACCATTTGGAGTGAATATTATGCTCCTATCGGATTATGTGGAAGAGCAGATGAGGGTGGTTCTTGAAGAGAGACCAGCAGTTATAACGACTGGAGCAGGCAACCCTGGAACATATATACCAGCCCTCAAGGAGAAAGGCATCAAAGTGATACCAGTTGTTGCCTCAGTTGCCCTTGCTATTCGCCTGGAGAGGATTGGAGTAGATGCTTTGATAGCCGAGGGGAGTGAATCTGGTGGACATATCGGAGAATTATCAACTATGGTTCTCGTGCCCCAGGTTGTTGATGCCGTCTCGCTGCCCGTGATAGCAGCAGGAGGGATAGCGGACGGAAGGGGTTTCCTTGCCGCTCTTGCCCTTGGAGCTGAAGGTGTTCAGATGGGAACGAGGTTCGTTTGCTCGGAGGAATGCACCGTTCACCCTAATTATAAGCAGGCGATTATAAAGGCGAAAGATAGGGATACGGTGGTGACGGGGCGTCCAACAGGGCACCCTGTGCGCTGTCTGAGAAATAAATTGACAAAACAATTTGAGGAGCTTGAAGCTCGTTGCGCACCACCTGAAGAACTGGAAGAACTCGGGAAAGGGAAGTTAAGGGCAGCGGCGATCGAGGGAGATGTGGAGTTTGGCTCGGTTATGGCGGGTGAGGTAAGCGGGATGATAAAAGATATAAAACCTGTGAAGCAAATTATAGAGGATATAATACAAGAAGCACAAAATCTTCTGCGAAAGCTTAACGAGCGTTTCTCTGGAGCTGAAGATGTTTAGGAACAGTATAGCGTTCATATTTCCAGGGCAAGGTTCACAATATGTGGGGATGGGCAGTGATTTGTATGAGGAGTTTGGGGAAGTTAGAAAAACATTTGAGGAAGCAAGCGATTTGCTTAAATTTGACCTTAAGAAGGTATGTTTTGAAGGACCTGAAGAGGAGCTACGGAGAACATCTATAGCTCAGCCAGCCATACTCACCCTGAGCATCGCAATTTGGCGATTACTACCGTCTATCCAAGCAAAATATCTTGCGGGGCATAGCTTGGGCGAGTACACCTCCTTGGTTGCGGGCGGGGTTATCAAGTTTGAGGATGCTGTTAGGTTGGTCAGGAAAAGAGGGGAATTGATGGAGGGTATGAAGAAAGGAAAAATGGTCGCAATTTTGAGATTTCCTCGTGAAGAACTGGAGAAAATACTGACAGCTTGGGAAGGAAGATGCGTGATCGCCAATTACAATTCTCCTCAGCAAATCGTTATTTCAGGAGAGGAGGAGGCAGTGGATAGAGTGGTAAAGGAAGCGGAAGGAAAAGGGGCAAGGTGCGTTGAGCTGGCTGTAAGCGGCGCTTTTCATTCGCCTCTGATGTTGGAGGCGAATGAGAAATTCATAAAAGAATTAGATAAAGTTCATTTCAAAGATAGTGTTATTCCAATTGTTTCCAATGTTTTAGCTAAGCCATTACTCAAAGGGGAGGAGATTAAGGAAACATTGAAGAGGCAGATGGTAAGCCCAGTGCTTTGGGAGGATTGTGTTCAGGTGATGGGCAGTGAGGTGGAGTGGTTTGTGGAGGTTGGTCCGGGTAAAGTATTGAGCAATTTGGTCAAGAGAATTTTGCCCCATGCTAAAGCAATCAATATTGAAAATAAGGAAAGTTTAGGAAAATTTCTTGAAGAGTTCGGAAAGGAGGTAGAATGAGTTTGAGGTTCACTGATAAAGTTGCCATCGTAACAGGAGCTGGCAGGGGCATTGGGAAAGCTATTGCCAGAAGATTAGCGTCCGAAGGAGCGAAGGTGGTTATTTGCGACATAGACAAGGAATCCGCAGAAAAAACAGCGGAAGAAATTAGAAAGGAATTTGCCACAGAAGCACTTGCTTTATTCGTTGATGTTGCAGATGAGAACTCCGTCAACGCTATGGTAGGTGAGGTCATAAAGGCATTTGGAAAGATAGATATCCTCGTCAATAATGCAGGGATAACAAGGGATGATCTCCTTTTGAGAATGAGCGTTGAGGATTGGGATAAGGTTATTTCCGTGAATTTGAAAAGCGTTTTCCTCTGCACAAAAGCGGTTGCGAGGCATATGGTCAGGCAAAGATTTGGTAGAATTGTCAATATCTCTTCCGTGATAGGATTGAGGGGGAATGTTGGACAAACTAATTATGGGGCATCTAAGGCGGGTATAATAGGTTTCACTAAATCAGCAGCGAGAGAATTAGCAGGGAGGAATATAACGGTAAATGCTGTTGCGCCAGGCTATATCTCAACCGAGATGACGGAAAAGTTGCCCAACGAGTTGAAGGAACAAATGTTAAGACAGGTCCCACTTGGGCGCCCCGGTCAGCCGGAGGATGTGGCGGGAGTTGTAGCTTTTCTTTGTTCTGATGATGCATCTTATATAACAGGTGAGATAATAAGGGTTGACGGAGGAATGGCGATGTAGTTTAATATTAATAAACCTCAATGAGGAGGTGCTTATTTTATGGCGACCTGGAAATGTAAAGAATGTGGTTTTGAAAAAGAAGCTCGTTGCAAACCCAAGAAGTGTTCCAACTGTGGAGCACAAAACTCTTTTGAAAAATTGGAGGTGAAAAAGTAATGACCGATATCGCCGAACGTGTCCGAAATATCGTAGCGGAAAGGTTGAATGTTAACCCTGAGGAGGTTACTCTGGAAACGACATTTGAAGACCTTGGAGCGGACTCCCTTGATGTTATGGACCTCATAATGGAGCTGGAGCAGGAGTTCGATATAGAGATACCAGATGAGGATGCGGAGAAGATAAGGACAATTGAAGATGTAATTAATTACATTCAAACGAGAATACAAAATAAATAATAATGCCCAATAAACGGGCGGTAATCACTGGTCTATCCCTGATAACGCCTCTTGGCATAGGGATAGAGGAAAATTGGCAGAAGTTATTGAAGGGCGAGAGTGGAATCTCGCGTATTACTATCTTTGACCCCTCCGCTTTTACTTCCCAGATCGGTGGCGAGGTAAAGAACTTTCAACCCGATGCTTTTATTGATAAAAAAGAAGCGCGGAGGATGGACCGTTTTGCCCAGTTCAGCGTAGCTGCCGCGAAACTGGCGGTAGAAGATGCTGGTCTTGATTTGAACCAGCTTGAACCTTGGGATGTAGCCGTGATGATTGGAAGCGGAATCGGTGGAATAGCTACTTGGGAGGAGCAGACAAGAATATTCCTTGAAAAGGGTCCTAATAGAGTTAGTCCATTTTTCATACCTATGTTGATTTCGAATATGGCTTCTTCCAATGTGAGCATAATGCTGGGAGCGATGGGGGCAAATTACGCCATCGTGAGCGCCTGCGCCAGCGGAGCGCACTCAATAGGAGAAGCACTTCGCCTTATCAGGGAGGGAAGAGCAAAGGTTGTTATCGCTGGGGGAAGCGAAGCTGCCCTTACCCCCCTCGCGCTTGCTGGTTTCTGCTCTATGAAAGCACTTTCCACAAGAAATGATGAGCCCGAGAAGGCTTCCCGTCCCTTTGATGCAAGGCGTGATGGTTTCGTTCTTGCGGAGGGAGCGGGAGTAGTCGTGGTTGAGGAGCTTGAATTTGCGAAGAAAAGGGGAGCGAGGATTTACGCAGAGCTGATTGGCTATGGTATGTCCTGCGATGCCTATCATATAACCGCTCCTGATCCGAGTGCCAAAGGGGCTATCCTCTGTATGGAATCGGCTCTTAAGGATGCAGGGCTCAGCAAGGATGATGTGGATTACATAAACGCTCACGGCACTTCCACCCAACTAAACGATGTAACGGAGACGCTTGCTATAAAAAGCGTTTTCGGGGAAAGGGCTTATAAAATTCCTATATCCTCCACAAAATCTATGATAGGGCATCTTCTCGGCGCAGCAGGAGCGGTTGAATTCATCGTTTCTATCTTGACGATAAGAGATAACATAATACATCCAACGATAAATCAGGAGGAACCTGACCCCCAGTGCGACCTTGACTATGTGCCAAATAAGGCGAGGGAAGCGAAAGTGGATGTCGCCCTCTCAAATTCCTTCGGATTTGGGGGGCATAATGCTACAATTATAGCGAGGAGGTTTGAGTGAAATGGAGAAGAGCAAATTATTGAAGAAGAACGGAAAGCCCATTTATATTTTGGGCGTTAATTATTGGTCTCGGCATGCGGGACCCCTTATGTGGCGAAAATGGGATAGGGAAAAAGTCAGGAATGAGATAAGGCAAATGAGGTCTCTGGGGATGAACACAATTAGGTCATTCCTTTATATGCCGGACTTTATGCCTCGCCCCGGAGAGTTGGATGAGGAAATGTTGAATCGCTTCGCCGAATTCCTTAAACTCTGCAAGGAGGAAGGAATGTATACATTTCCTTCCTTCTTTGTAGGACATATGTCGGGAGAGAATTGGGATGTTCCTTGGAGAGAAGGAAGAAATTTCTATACTGACCCCTGGATGTTGAGACAGGAAATAAAATATGTGCAGGGAATAGTTTCTCGCTTCAAGGACGAGGAAGCAATAATCGGTTGGCTTCTCTCTAACGAGATACCCTTATATGGAGGGAATACTACAAGGGATATCGGCTATATGTGGGTGAGAACAATTTGCCAGGCAATTAGGGAGATAGACCCCATTCGTCCAATATCAACTGGAGATGGCTGTTGGTATCTCAATGGCGACGACAACGGCTTTAACCTTGATGACCTGGTGAATGTCCTTGATTTCTTCGGACCACATTCATATCCATCGGAAATAGATTCCATTCGTCATTCCTTAATACCAGCTATGCTTATGCGCCTTGCAGGAACATGGGGGTTACCTGTACTTTTGGAGGAGTTTGGTTGTTCAACTGCCCACTGCAGTGAGGAGCATCAGGCTGATTACTATCGCACCACTTTCCATTCGGTTCTGATAAATGGTGGTTGCGGATGCCTCGGTTGGTGCTATACAGATTTCCCTCTACCCTACCAAAGACCATACTCCCATCATCCTTTTGAAATGCTCTTCGGTGTAACGAGGATTGATAATTCCGTCAAGCCTGTAGGAAAGGAGTTTCAGAGGTTTGCTTCTCTTATAGAAAAGTTGGACTTGGCAAATCTTGAACTTCCCACCCCTCAAACCTACATAATCGTTCCCTCTTTCTTCTTCTATCCTTATCCGTTTGCCTGGATGGACAAGGGGATGACGAATAGGATATTCCTTCAAACCTTCACCACCGCTAAAATGGCTAAGATGACCACAGGGTTCTGGCGAGAACCACCCATAATTTCAAATATACCATATGATATAGAGCTTTTTAGGGAAGTCACATTGCCGAAGGAAGCAAAATTGTTGATTCTGCCTGCTTTCCCTATGCTCACAGCACCTACCTGGGAAGCCTTGTTCAAATTCGCCGAAAGTGGTGGAACTGTTTACTTTTCCTATAGATATCAGCCTTGGATTCATAACTTCGAGAAGCTTACGGGATGTGTACATAAACTCAGATATGGTCTACCGAATATCCCGCCGAGTAGTTTGACGATAAGTTTCGTCAAAGAAATGCCCGGAATAGAAGAGGGAGAGATATTTAACTTCAGCATTCAGGGTTCCCCCTTCCACACTGCCTTTTGTCCATTGGAGCCTCGATCGGCGGAGGTTCTTGCTATTGATGAGGAAGGGCACCCTGCTATTGTTATGAATCGCATAGGCAAAGGAAAGGTTTTCTTCTCTGCCTTTCCCTTTGAACTTTATGTTGGAGAAACCCCAGAAGGAAATAAAGCGACTCCCCTTTGGAGATTGTATAAAGCGATAGCTAAAGAAGCTGGCGTTGATTTCCCAGTTGATTTCACAAATCCTTTCATTGAGATGGAGGTTGTAAGAAGTGGGGAGGATGAACTTCTTTGGATGATAAATCATTCCTGGGAAAGCGTTGAGGGAACTCTGTTGGGTGAATTTGAGAAGCTTGTGGACATTGAAAGTGGAGAAGAATTATCCATTTCTGGAGGGAGTGATATAATAATAGCGAAGAAGGAAGCAAGGGTTTTTAAGATTGTAAGGAAGGAGAGGTGAAATTTTTATGGTTGAATGTAAGTTTTGTGGAGCGGAAAATCCAGAAACAAAAGAGGCTTGTTGGAACTGCTTTGCCCCTTTGAAGGGTGGAGCGGCAGCCGCTATGCAGGCTGCGATGGCGAGGATAACAGAAGCTGTTCCGCCGGCTGAAGGTAAAGCGGTTGTGGAAGCTCCTGCGATTAAGGTTCGCAAAAGGGGTTTTCCTCTGGGGTTGTTAGTAGGAGTAATCATAATCCTGATTGTTGGTGGGGGCGGTTTTTTCTTCTATAGCAAAATATTCAGGGAAAAGCCCCAACAAGTAGCGAAGGATTTCATCAATGCTTTCGTGCAATCCCTTGTCAGCCAGGACCTTTCCACCATCAAGCCCTATATAGACCCAGTTGACGCAGCTAACCTTCCTACCACAAAAGAAGATTTCAAGAAGAAAGTTCTCCAATACCTTCGCTCGATGGGTGTAAATGTATCGGAAAAGGTAGGAGGAATGGACATAATGGACCTTGTGGCTACTATCAAACCCACTGTTCAATCTCTGAACGCTCAAACAGAATCAGCGTCATTTAGTGAGGCGAAAGTTAGGGTCCAGGTTGTGCTTTCCGCCAATACCTCCGCATTGCCGATTCCGGTTAGTCTTCCTTCCTTGCAAGGTTCGGTTACTCTTACCCTCGTGCGACAGGGTCTTGATTGGAAGGTAAGCCTGAACAAGAGTTTTCCTTCTCAAAGTCCCTTAACCGGCAAGTCGCCAATGGGAAAAATGCCTTTCGCAAAATAAATTAAAAAATCAAAAGGAGGTTTGTTAAATGAAGGAATGGACAGCCTTACTTGTATCCCATACTCACTGGGATAGAGAATGGTACAGGACATTTCAGGGTTTCAGACGGCTTCTCGTAAGGTTGACTGACCGTCTACTCTCCATTATGGAGAGCAACCCTCGCTACAAGTACTTTGTCTTTGATGGGCAAACAATCGTGCTTGAAGATTATCTGGAGATACGTCCCGAAAACGAGGAGAGGTTGAAGAGCCTCGTGCAGGCAGGAAGATTGCATATTGGTCCTTGGTATGTGCTTCCCGATGAATTCCTCGTATCAGGTGAGTCGCTCGTCAGAAATCTTCTCATAGGACATCTTATCAGCGAGAAGTTCGGTAGAACGATGAAGGTGGGTTATCTCCCCGATCCCTTCGGTCATGTAGCCCAATTGCCTCAAATCCTCCAGGGATTTGGCATAAAATCCTTTATGTTTCACAGAGGTTTAGGGGATGAATGGGACAATATCAGAAGCACCGAGTTCTGGTGGGAGGGTTTGGATGGAAGCAAGGTTCTCGCAATCTACCAGATACACGGTTATTGTAATGCGGCGGGTATCGGTTACGAACCTGCGTTTGGTGAACCCGGCACCGTGAAGGTGGATTTTGATATCGCTCTTCAAAGGGTAAAAGCGGAGATAGAAGATTTGAAGAAATATGCCTCTACTCGCTATCTTCTCCTCAACAATGGTTGCGACCACCTTGAGCCACAGCCCGAGTTACCTGATATGATAGATTACATAAATAGCAAGTTGGAGGATGTGGAGGTAGTTCATTCAAAATTTGAAGAGTTGGTGGAGAAGATACTTTCGGAAAATCCAAAACTTGGTATTATCAAGGGAGAGCTCCATTGGGGTCGCTATCACCCACTCCTCTTGGGCGTCTTCTCGACGAGACTTTATCTCAAACAGGAGAATTTCCGAACGCAAATCGCTTTAGAGAAATATGCAGAACCGCTTTGCTCACTCGCATATCTGAAAGGCAAGCCCTATGAGGGTGCTTTCCTCTTGAAAGCGTGGAAATACCTGATTTCAAATCATCCGCACGACTCCATCTGCGGTTGCTCCGTTGATGAGGTGCATAGGGATATGTTGCCACGCTTTGCAGCTGCTCGCCAGATAGCGGATATCCACTTTGAGGAAGCGGCCAACTTCATTGTCCGGCAGATCGGGGTGAAGAAAGAAGGAGCCCAAGCTGGGGTGGTTGTATTCAATCCTCATAGCTGGGTTGTAAGCGATATCGCTAAAGTGCACATTGAATACCCCGTATCTCCTGATAGGACCATCCGCAACATCGTTGTGAGGGACGAAACTGGCAAAGTTGTTTTGAGCCAACTACAAAATGTGAAAATCACACCTCCCAGACATCCTCACCCTCTCAATCAGCTTGTCTGGGAGTGCGACCTCGCCATCTTAGCGGAGAATGTCCCTCCACTCGGCTATAAGACATACTACATTGAGGAAGTAAGGGAACCCAGGAGGCTTTCATCCCTTTTAGAGGCAACTCCCACAAGCCTGGAAAATGCCTACATAAGAGTGGATGTCAATCCCAATGGTACTATAGACATTACCGATAAGAGAAGTGGACAGGTTTATAAGGGATGCAACCTGTTTGAGGATACTGAGGATATCGGAGATGAGTACAATTACTCCCCAGCGATAAACTCCCAGACGATAACTTCTGCAGGCGCAAAGGCTAACATATCTCTCATTGAGCGAGGACCAGTATCCGCTACCATTAAAGTGGAGATGATATTGTATCTACCAGCTGAGATTGAAGAGGGCAGGACGAGTCGTTCCAAGGAATTCGTAGCTTGTCCGATTACCAGCTACATCACCCTTCCAGCGGGGCAAATACCCAGGGTAGACATAGAAACGATTATAGAGAATAGGGCAAAAGACCACCGTTTGCGTGTTCATTTCCCCACAAATCTTTATGCCAACGAAGTTATCGCTGATGTTCAGTATGGCGTTATCCGGAGAAAGATTCAAATACCCAAGGGCGAAGGCTGGATTGAGAAACCCGTGGGAACGAAAGCGATGCAATCTTTCGTTGCTTTGGAAAGCAGAGGTTTGGGGTTGTGCGTTGTAAGTGAGGGTTTGCCTGAATATGAGGCGATTGATACGCCTAACGGTGTAGAGTTGGCTTTAACCCTCCTTCGCAGTGTTGGATGGCTATCAAGAGGAGACCTTCTAACTCGCCCTTATAATGCTGGTCCCCAGTATCCAACCCCCGAGGCACAGTGCCTCGGTACTCACAAAGTTCGCTACGCCATTATTCCTTTCGTGAATTCATTTGAGGATGCAAAGCCATGGGTATTGGCGCATCAGTTTAATGCTCCATTGAAGCCCATCATAACTCTACCACACGAGGGAACACTACCGGAAGAGTTCTCACTGCTTCGCATTGAGCCGCAGGAGCTCGTGCTAAGCGCCTTAAAGAAAGCGGAGAAGGAGGATGCCCTTGTCCTGCGGTTCTACAACATCGCCTCCTACGAGGTGGATGGAAAGATAACCTTTACCGAGGTTCCCAAGAAGGTGGTATTAGCCAACCTTCTTGAAGAAGATCAGGAGGAGCTAAATGCCGAGAAGGAGCTGGAGGTGAAAGTTAAGCCATTCCAAATAATAACATTAAAGCTGTACTACTAATAGAGGAATTAGGGATATCGTTTAATCATCCGCTAATTCGTGAGGCATTGACGCATCCGTCGCTGAAACAATCAGCGACGGATGCGTCCTACGAACGACTTGAGTTTCTCGGGGATGCCGTTCTCGGTTTGGTGATAGCGGAGTATCTATTTAAAAGGTATCCCTATTTCGACAGCGGAAGACTTTCCCGAGCAAAATCTCATTTTGTCAGCGAGGAGAGCCTCGCCCAAGTTGCAAGGGAACTTCAACTTGGCTCTCTCATCTTGATGGGTAAGGGCGAGGAAAAAGGCGGGGGAAGGGAAAAACCATCCGTTCTATCCGATGCTTTTGAAGCCGTTGTGGGAGCGATTTACCTCATAGGAGGGTTGGGAAAGGCGCGAAAATTCATAATGAAGGCTTTCAAACCTCTGCTAAAATCTATGACTGGCATTTTCCTCAAGGATTACAAGAGCCTTTTACAGGAATATGTCCAGTCTCAGAATAAGCCTCTACCTCAATATGTGCTGGTAAAAGCGAATGGGCTCCCACACGATAGAGTGTTCACTGTTCAAGTGAAGATTGAAGGAGAAGTTTATGGGGAAGGAATGGGGAAAACTAAGAAGGAAGCGGGAATGATAGCTGCCAAAAAAGCCTTGGAAAAACTTGGTATCTTAAATGATACAAATGAAAACTATGAATGAGGAGTTGGAATTTCTTCTCTACTCCAAGAGTAGGTTGGAGAAGAAAGGCAGGATGCTTGAGGAGATGTTCAAGGCGGAAGTAGATTCGCTCAGAAAAGAAATGGAGATGGCGCTCGTTTTGAGAGGTGAAAGCAAAGAGGAGGCGCAAAAGAAAGTGGAAAACCAGTTGAAGGAGGTGCTAAGAAGCCATCATAAGGGGGAAAAAGCAAGGGAACTTGCTCGTGAGATACAGATGGTAAGGAATAAAATCCGTCAAATAGAGGAAATTATAAGTAGGATTACAAAGGGAAAGAGGTGAACAAGATGGACATAGGTATTTTGAGTTTATCTTATTCCTTTAAGGGTTATACATTCGACGAGTTTCTCCAGTCGGCGAAGGAGATTGGTTTCACAGTTTATGAACTTTCTACAGCACCGGGAGCACACAGAGGGACTATCAGGTTGGATGACGAAGGTCTTGAGGAAATAAAGCGAAAATCCAGCTCTCTTGGGTTGGCAATATATGCTCTTGGTGGTTATACCAACTTCGTGAAAGATACCACCCAGGAAATGGAGGAAGAAATTGCGAAGGTAATGCGATATCTTGATATCGCTCAAAAGCTTGGGGCTAAGGTTATAAGGGTTTTCGGCGGAGAGCCAAATCCAAATGTGCCAGAAAGTGAGTGGAAAAACCTCATAGCACGAGGTCTTAAGGAATGCGCTTCCGAGGCGGTAAAAAGGGGAATCTACCTTGGGTTGGAGAATCACGGTTATATAACGAACAAAGCTGAAGTAGAGCTTGAAATATTGGAGAAGGTTAATTCACCTTTCGTTCGCCTTACAGTGGATACATCAAATTATTATTGGTTCGGAAATGACCTTCCAACTGTAGAGCGATATTATAAAATGGTGGCTCCATATTGTGTTCATACACATTTGAAGGACGGAAGCGCCCGAAATGGTTTTCGTGAGAAATACATTTCACTCGCTCTTGGCGAAGGCGAACTCCCTCTTACTGTTTTCCTTGACGAGCTTCTCAACTCTGGTTTTAAAGGACCCTTATGTATAGAATATGAGGGCGAGGAAGATGCAAAAATTGGGGCGAAAAAGGGATATGATTTCTTGAAGCAATATCTCTCTAAAAGGGAAGGGTGATAGGGAAATTGGCGAAAGTAACAATCAGAACCATCAGGGAAAAGAAAGAGAAGGGGGAGAAGATAGTCGCCCTTACCGCCTATGACTATCCCACAGCTAAGATACTTGACACAGTGGGTGTTGACATCATCCTCGTGGGCGATTCCGTGGGGAATGTAGTTCTTGGCTACGAGAGTACTTTACCTGTGACGATGGAGGAGATGCTACACCACACCAGAGCAGTTAAAAGAGCGGTGAAAAATGCCCTCTTGGTCGGTGATATGCCGTTCTTATCTTATCAAACAAGCATTGAAGAAGCGGTTAAAAATGCGGGGTTATTCATAAAAGCTGGAGCAGAAGCGGTAAAAATAGAGGGAGGAAGACAGTTCGTTCCTCTGATAGAAAAACTCACACAGTCGGGAATCCCCGTTATGGGGCATATCGGTTTGACTCCTCAGTGGATTCATAGCTTTGGTGGACACAGGATACAGGGGCGAACTGCAAAGGATGCTCTCGTCTTGCTTGAGGATGCGATTTTATTGGAAAAGGCAGGGGCATTCTCTATTGTGTTGGAAGGGATACCTTTACAGGTAGCGAAGTTAATAACGGAAACCCTTTCCATACCAACGATTGGCATCGGGGCAGGCGTCCATTGTGATGGTCAGATACTCGTTTTTCACGATTTGTTTGGCTTGGGTGATTTCATACCTAAACACGCAAAGGTTGTTGCTGACCTGAAGACAATCATAGCTGATGGCGTTAAAAAATATATAGAAGAGGTAAAACAGGGAATTTTTCCCGCTTTGGAGAATTCCTTTTCAATGAGTGATGAAGAGGTTGAAGCTCTCCGAAAGGAGTGGTCAAAACGCAGGTCATAAGGACTATAACGGAGATGAAAGAATCGAGCTATAGAGCTCGTGAAGAAGGAAAAACCATTGGTCTTGTCCCTACAATGGGCTATTTCCATAAGGGACACCTATCCCTTATGGAGAGGGCAAGGAAGGAATGCGGTTTTGTAGTCGTCAGTCTGTTCGTAAACCCAATTCAATTTGGTCCGCAGGAGGATTATCATCGTTACCCACGAGATGAAGAGAGGGATAAAAAATTAGCGGAAGAAGTCGGAGTAGATGTGCTTTTCATACCTTCTGTTGAGGAAATGTATCCCGAGGGTTATTCCACATATGTTGAAGTTATTGGATTAACTGAAAAGTTATGTGGTAGGTTCAGACCTGGGCACTTCAGAGGTGTAACCACAGTTGTTCTCAAGCTCTTCAATATAGTCAATCCCCACAAGGCTTATTTTGGCGAAAAGGATTACCAACAGCTGAAGGTAGTGGAGAGGATGACCAAAGACCTCAATCTCGACATTCAGATAGTCCCCTGTCCAATTGTTCGGGAGGCGGACGGATTGGCTATGAGCTCTCGAAATGTCTATCTTTCTCCTGAGGAAAGAAAATCAGCTACCATCATCTACAAATCGCTGACATCCGCAAAGGAGGCGTTCCTCAAAGGTGAAAGGGATGCGAGAAAATTGAGGGAAATCGTGGAATCGCAGTTGAAAAACGAGAAACTAATAAATAAGATAGACTACATTGAGGTCGTTCATCCCGAGACACTTGATGAATTGGAGAGCGTTGGAGACGAGGGAGCGGTTATCGCTGTTGCTCTCTACATAGGGAAAGCAAGGCTAATAGACAATATAATTTTGAGAAAGGAGGTAGAACAATGAACAACATACCGAAAAGCCGTAGGTCGTGGCGAGAAAAACTAATGGACCAAAGAGACTTGCCCAAAATACAACCTATACCTTCCGAATTGGTTGGTAGATGGGGTCTGCAGGAGGGCGATTATATGGTCATTCCTTCCCCCCTGGAAGTGGACGAGGTGATGAGGCAGGTCCCACCAGGAAAGTTGATCACGCTCAACGAGCTAAGGAAGAAGCTCGCTGAGAAGCACGGGGTTGCTACTTGCTGCCCGATGACAACCAGCATCTTCGTGCTCTATGTTGCGAGGGCAGCAGCGGAGTCTGCCAGGGAAGGTGAGCAGGATGTGACTCCCTATTGGCGTACATTGAAGCCAGGAGGAGTGATAAACGATAGGTATCCTGGTGGAATTGAGCTACAAAGAAAATTGCTTGAGGCTGAGGGACATAGAATCATCAAGAAAGGGTTCAAATATATTGTGGCTGACCTTGAGGAAAGCTTGATAGAATTGTGAGTTTTTCTTTCCCCTCTGATTTTCTAATAGAGAAAATCGTTATATCCGCTTTGCAGGAGGATATAGGTTGGAGAGACCTATCCTCCTGCATAATTGCGGAGGATGTTGAGGCAAAGGGCTTGATTTCCTCCAAAGAGGAGGGGATTTTATGTGGCATTGCGGTTGCAAGGAAGGTTTTTGAGGTGCTCCAACCAGATTGTCATTTCCTCCCTTTCCTTAAAGACGGTGACAAGTTGGTGCCGGGCTCAATAATTGCTAAGCTAAGAGGGAAGGCAAGAACCCTTTTGGGAGGGGAAAGGGTGGCTCTTAATTTCCTCCAACATCTTTCTGGCATCGCTACTCTCACAAAGAAATTTGTTGAAGAAATTAAGGATACCGGAGCGAAAATACTCGCCACCAGGAAAACCTTACCCCTTCTAAGAGCTCTTGAAAAATATGCTGTAGAAGTAGGAGGTGGTATGTCTCATAGGTTTGCCCTCTATGATGGCGTTTTGATAAAGGATAACCACATAGCCCTTGTCGGTTCGGTGGAGGAGGCGGTCAGAAGAGCAAAAGGGCTTTTCCCTTACCATAAAATAGAAGTGGAAGTTTCCACTCTTGAACAGCTTGAGCAAGCGATGATATCTGGCGCTGATATAGTCCTCCTGGATAATATGAATATAGAGCAGATAAAAGAAGCCGTGAGAATGGGTAAGGGTAAAGTTATTTTGGAGGTTTCAGGAGGTGTTACTCTTGAGAATGTGAGGGAAATAGCGGAGACAGGTGTTGACTTCATCTCGGTTGGTGCCTTAACCCATTCTCCAAAGGCGATAGACATCCATATGGAGGTGAAGGCATTGTGAAGATTCTCATCAAAGAAAGAGAGAATATCGTCATTCGCAAGTTGTTGCCCACCGTTTTCTTCGCCCTATTAACGGGATTTGGTGCCCAGATGAGGATACCTCTCCCCTTTACGCCTGTCCCCGTAACTTTGCAGACATTATTCGTTCTTTCCTCTGGTGCGGTGTTGGGACCCTTTTGGGGGTTGACCAGTCAGTTGCTTTATCTCCTTTTGGGTATAATGGGATGCCCCTACTTCGCTGGGTGGCAAAAGGGAATATTGACTTTGCTCGGACCTACAGGAGGTTATCTTTTAGGTTTTCCCTTTGCGAGTTTTATAGCTGGTCTAATTGCGGGGAGGGGCGAGCTTAAGAGAATGTATCTGGGAATGCTATTGGGAAATATATTGATTTATCTTTTCGGCTCATTATGGTTAGGTAGTGTGTTATCATTATCGTTCAAGCAGGCATTGATAAAAGGAGTCCTGCCTTTCATTCCCGGCGATATTTTGAAGATCGCAGCGGGTGGAATATTCGTAAAAAGTTTATCTCGCTGGCTAAAAGGTTGAGAATTTATCCCCTAATTGGACGAAAAATCTTACGCTTTGATAGTTTGCAATCAACCCAGGATGTAGCTATTGAATTAGCAAGGCAGGGTGGTGAGAATGGCACGGTGGTTGTGGCAGAGGAACAAAAATGTGGAAGGGGTAGATGGGGTAGAGGATGGTTCTCTTTGAGGTCAAAGGCTCTCACTTTGTCATTTCTCGTTTATCCTCAAATACCCGTTGAGTATTCCTATTATCTTTCTCTCTTTCCTGCGGTTGCCTGTGCCGAGGTCATAGAGAAGATAGGAATTGAATGCGCACTTAAGTGGCCCAATGATATTATAATAGAAGGGAAAAAGGTAGGGGGCATTCTTGTTGACATGGAGAATGAAAAGGATAGGATAAAATGGGCTGTAGTGGGAATTGGAATAAATGTCAATATCGGATCTGAGGATTTTCCCGAGGAATTAAAAGAAATTGCAACCTCTATTAGCATTGAAAGTGGTAAAAACCTTGACATAGAAGATTTTTTGAATGATATTCTACTAAAGATGAACGAGAAGTATCCACTTATCCATAGCGGGGAGGGAAAAAGAAAGCTAAGGTCTGAATGGTTAAAAAGAGATTTCCTAAGGGGAAAATTCGTCAAGGTAAAGATTGGAGAAATTCACTTGGCGGGGATAGAGGAAGGTATAGACGAGAGGGGCTTTTTGAGACTTAAAGTGAGGAATGGAGTCGTGTCAATCCCCTCTGGTGAAGTAGAGATGGTAAGATAAAATAAAAAAATTTACTAAAAATAAATGAAAGGAGGTTTTTAAGGAAAATGTTTAAGGTAGGTTTTATCGGTTGCGGAGGCATTGCCAATGCCCATGCGAGGGCACTTTCCTCCCTTAGCAATAGGGCGCAGATGGTCGCCTTCTGCGATATTGAGGAAGAGCGTGCAAGATGGTTCTCCCAAAATTATACGGGAGGGAAGGCGAAGGTTTTCACGGATTATAGGGAGATGTTCGATAAGGTGGACATTGACATCGTCTACATATCCCTTCCTCCCTATGCTCATAAAGACGAAGTTGATATAGCAGCGGAGAAGGGAATACATATTTTCATAGAGAAACCCATTGCCCTTGATATGGAGACGGCTAACAGGATGGTGCAGGCAGTGGAGAAAAACAAGGTGAAATCGCAGGTAGGATTTATGTTTCGCTTTGGGGAAGCAATAGAAACCTTGGAGCGTCTTCTCTGCAATTATGGTCCTGTGGGATTGATGATGGGAAGGTATATGTGCAACTCCCTGCATTCCCCTTGGTGGAGGGATAAAACGAAAAGCGGTGGACAGGTTGTGGAGCAGATAATCCATATATTCGATTTGATTAGGCATTTTATGGGAGAACCAAAGCTTGTCTTTACGAAGATGAACAACCTCTTTCACAAGGACATCCCCGATTACACAGTTGAAGATGTTAGTGGAACGGTAATTATGTTTCAGAATGGTGGAATAGCCACAGTTTCGGCAACGAATGGAGCTATCCCGGGCAAATGGATTACACAAGTTGATTTGATAGCGAAAGGATTAACTGCCAGTATGCCCGACGCCAATCACGCTTCTATCTACTTAACTTCCAATCCTTGGGAAAGCAAGATGGAAATCGCTTCTTCCAAGGATATTTATCTCGCCGAGACCATAGACCTTCTTGATGCAATTGAACAAGATAGACCAACGAGGGTTCCAATGATAGAAGGAGCGAAGAGCCTTCAGCTTGTTCTTTCCGCTGCCCGCTCTGCGGAAGAAAACAAGCCCGTTGAGCTCTAAAAGGGGTGATCTCAAAAGTGAAGATTTTGGCTATATGTGGTTCTCCTCATATAGAAGGTTTATCTCCGGGACTATTGAAAAAAGCTGCGGAGGGTGCAAGGGAAGCAGGAGCAGATGTTGAAGTCGTGCTCCTCGGGGAGAAAAAAATTAAGCAATGTATCGCTTGTCCGTCTCCTCCCTGCTGGACATCCCTTGATTGCAACATTAAGGACGACGATGTGTTATCAATTAGGAAAACTTTGGATGATTGCGATGCTTTGATAATCGCTGTTCCCGTTTACTTCTTGGGCATAAACGGTTTGGCGAAGGATTTCATTGATAGGATAAGACCAAGAGAAGCAACTGGAAAGCCCGTTTTACCAATTGCTGCTGCGGGAGGAACGGGTAAAGGGTGTGTAAAAGCTCTTCAGGACCTTTGCACATCCCTGACAATTTTCGGCTTCAGGGTCGTTATGCCATTACCTGCAACGAGGTATAATAGAGAAGAAGCTTTCAATGAAGCCGCGCTCAGAGGAAGAAAATTGGTTGAGGAAGCTAAGGAGAGAAAGCCATTCCAGGGATTGTCGGAAGGCTATAACTGGCTCTATTCACTTCCCTATATGAATTGGAACTTGGTAGATGAACTACTATACTTAAGCCGCATTGCGATAGAGGGACTACGGCGAAAAGGTAGAATTGACCTTGCAGAACAGTTTGCCGAGGAACTGATAAGTTTAGAGAAGTATCCAGAAAACCTGCTTGAGCGTGCCGCCAACCTTCACGAAAGAACGATGCACGCTTTCAATACCACTTAGGGCTTTCGCACTTCCCCCCAAGGTGGGCAAGGAGGAGAACCAAGGTTCTCAGCATTCAGCCATTCTGTGTCGCTGAATTTGAGAGTTGTCCAGCCTGGCTCTTCTTTGCCCACCTTCCAACTTTCATCACTCACAAGGATTATTTTACCTTTATCTGATTCCATCTGGAACAATAATCCCCCAGGACCATCCTCGTTTCTACATTTAATCGCAATGATATTGAGTCCCTTTTTCAGATAGCCCGATACATCGTATTTCTCCACAGTTTCCCAAGAGCCATCTTTACCAACAAGCTTACCATTGATAAACAGCTCGTAGTAATTATCAGCAGTTATATACACATAAGTAGGCGAAGAAGTTTGTTTAAGAGTGAGTATTTTTCTAAAGCAGTTTATCCCTTCTTTTTCCTTTTCACCTGGCTTCCAAATCCATTTTGCTCTCCAGAGAGATTCAGGCTTTTTCGGAATTTTAGGGAAATTTTTTCCATTGGGAAGAGAGGAGAAGACAAATGTTTCTCCTGGTTTTAGTTCTTTTTTAATGTAGAATTCGTAGCCCTTTTGAGAACAGGATATTTCTATCAAGTCTCTTTTAACCCTTATCTTCAAAGGTAGATTTCTGTAGCAAAGATTTTCCACCTGGGCGAATTTCAAATCTGAAGGTAAGTTAGGTTTTATCTTTAGCCCTTCAACATCGGCGTTGATGCCCATTATTCCATAGAGAAAGAATGTAGGGACAAGCCCACTTTCTGGAAAAGGCAAATCGACTCCTACCTGTCCTGGATTCTCCTGCTGGGGAATTTCTCCTCTGAAGAGGGGAGGACCACCGCAAAGCTTATCAGGGAGTGAATATCGCTCCAGTATTTCCCAGAACCTCTTATAGGCATTATCTGGACCAAGATATTCAGCCCTTGCCATTAAGTCGTAGAAGGAGGTATATAAAATTGCTCCACCATCCTGACACTGGTCTCCGTAAGGTGTGCCGAACCATCCCAAAACCCACCAGCTTGGATAAGGTTGCTGAGGTTCGTTTCTCATTGGATTGTGAATTGTGTTTGCCCGAGGAGCGAATATCCATTTTGTGTATGTATCCGGGATACCTGTGGAAGTTGGCTCGTTCTCCATCCAATGATAAATTCTTCTTGCTTTCTCTTCATCTCCCAAGCCGTATGCCAGAGCCTCAAGATTAAGGAAAGTGAAACCATAGTCGTGCTTGACGCCATCAACATCTATACAACCTATATATCTTCCTTTCTCCTCATCCCAGAATATGCGATTATATGTTTCCTTCGCTTTTTTGAGCAGTTCTTCATAATATGACGGTGGTCGCCTAAGCTCGTATTTTTCACCCTTTATGCCTTTATTTTCCAGATAACCCTCTATTTCCTTCATAGCTTTAAGCGAGGCATAGAAGTAGATGTTGCAATAGCCATCCATATAGCCGAAAGGCAGAATATCCCAGTAATTTGAGCTCAAATCATCGCATCTACCCATTACATTTTTTGAGTTTGTTATTATGATTCCATTCTTGCCCTGTAAATCCTCTAATTGATAGTTCATAGCCATTCTCAATCTTCCTATCTGGCTGAGAAGGAAATCCTCATCACCAGTCCAGCAGAACCAGCGCCAAACACCCAAAATGAATTTCGCACAGGTGTCGAAATGCCTCGTATCATAGATCGACTGGTCCCAGAGTGGCCAACCTTTCAAATCACCCCATGTATAAACATAGCCATCCTCGTCTATTCTTATAGTTTCAAGATTTCTCTTCTCTCCTTCTTTAAGGGGGGAACAGGTCCAATCTCTTATAAGGGCATCCCATTCCTTCCAAGTAGGTGAACCACCACCTCCTGGTGGATAAGTGAAAGCTCGTTCGTAATAGAACCTGTTCAATAGTGTATCAAGTCGCGGATTTGAAGAGCGAAAGCGGGGGAAGAAATGGGGAAGCATTGCTGAGTGAGGATGAACTGTTATCTTGAAATAAGCGAATGTCGTGTCTGCTTTCCTTGTTGGGATGGTGTAGAAGTGAAAATGCATCGTGTCCTCATCCATTGTCCAAGAAAGGGAAATGCCGTTACCATAGAAGGTCAGATCATAATTATCGGTTCCTGTCGCTCTTATCCAGTCGCAGGGAGCGAAATTGGGGTCGCTATGGTCCCTTCTTTTAAGTTGTTCAATTGGATAGTACTGACCTAGGCTGGTAAAGAAGCGTTGAAAGAGAATCCCCGCACTTTTTGAAACATCGTAGCCCGATTTCTTCCAGGGTGTGGAAATGGGGAAGTAAATCCAACCGGTTGACCCTTTTAACTTTGCATCAAAAACTATTTCGTTGTTCTTCAGCATTACCGTCATATCTCCCATAGCGGTTTTCTCCCAACTTTGAATTCTAATGTCTCTATCGATGCCAACTGCGACCTTTCCATCCTGGTAAGCTTCTCCGTCAGGAAATCTATCTTTTGTAGAACTCCACCAGCCGATTGTTCCTTTAGGTTCAGACATCTCTATATAGTAATTTCCTGGAGGAAGAGGCGGAGAAAAGGAAAAGCCCTGCCAGGAGTTGTCCGGGACATTTTCAAATCTTTTTCTTGCGATAACATCGCCAGAAGGACCATCCTTTTTTAGGGTGAGAGTGAGAGAGGAGTCCTTTGTTCCCCAGGTAGGTATGCATACTTCTATTTTTTCGAGGAATGCGTTTGGTAGACGAAAAGATTGTCCAAGTGATGTTTTGAGCATTTCGGGGAAGTCGTGACCGACTTCCTGTCTTTTAGGTTGGCAATAAGTTATGTCATAAAGGACAAGTTTTCCTTGTCCTTTGTCTATCTTTCTCGGCGGAACGATGAACCAATTGGCGAGAAAGCTTTTAACTATATTATCGCTATATTTGCTCTTCCCTTTAGGGTCAAACTGAAGTAAGGGTTTCTCACCGATAATCAGTTTGACGAATCCATTTGATATCCCGATCTCCGACTGTGAGAAGGAGGATTCTATGAGGAAGATTACAAGGAGAATCATCAAAAAGAGCCTCAAGATTCATCCCTCCCTTTCATCTTGACTTTGGGGATAGGAGTTTGAATTCATAAATTGTGGGACCTTCACTTGATTCAAGGATGTTAAGCCTCCAGTAGCGGGCTCTTATAGGGATAAAGTAGCGGATATATTTTGCGCCTACCTTCGTTCCCATAATGATTGTTTTCCATTCTTCGTTTTCATTGACTTTATATTCTATGCTGAACCTTCTTATCCTCTCACCAAATTCAATTGCTTCTTCTATTCTAACTCCGTTTACCTTTTTTGAATTGCCTAAGTCAACTTCAAGCCAAGCTGAATGTACGCCAAAATCAGTAGCCCAGCGTGTAGAACTTTGTTCATCAACAGCTTTATCAGCTCCAAAAGCGGGCATATTTTGGAATACATTTGATGCTTTAGCGCTTATTGTTGGCAGTTTTGGACCATTTCGTGGTGCTATATCCTTTGCCGGTCCATCAAGAAATAATTTCACGACGGTCACAGGGCTGGAACGATATTTTTCCGGGACATTTATCGTTATGCCGTCTCTATTTTGGGTTATATTTACCTTCCCGCCGCTCAATAAAATTCCCTTGATGATTCTCCTTTCTATAGGTGGAAATTTTAACCCTCCATTTTCCCAATTGAAGATATGGAGGTAAATTAAGTTCCCCTTATGTGTGCTTGCTCCCCAATGACCTGGCAAAAAGGGACCACCGCGTGTTCCATAGATACTTTCTCTGTATCTCTTGAGCCAGGCGCCGATTTCCTTCAATATTTTCGCCTGTCTCTCCACTATTTCTCCCTCGGGAGTTGGTCCGATATTTAGAAGGAGGTTCCCATCTCCTCCCGCACAGCTGACAAGGATTCTCAGACATTCTTCAAATGATTTTATGCGGTCAGCTGGTTTCCACGCCCACTGGGTTCCAATTGTTATGCAACTTTCCCACGCTCTATTGGTATTGAAGGTGCCTATTTCCTGTTCAGGAGTATCGTAATCGCCGGGAAGCCCTGCTCTGTTATTCAGTATGGCTTTTGGCAAAATCCTGTGAATAGCCATAAACAACTCCGAGGAATGCCATTCCTCGGGCGTATGTTCCCAGCCTCCATCAAACCAGATGCCATCGGGATGGTATTTTTCACATAGCTCTTTTATCTGTCCGAACATAAATTCAAGGTATTTATTGAAATCTCTATGGTGACCAGGAGAATCTTGGACATAGGATGGTTTAGGAAGATATTGGGGATGATACCAATCACATAGCGAGTAGTAGAACATAACCCTCAAACCTTGACTTCTACAGGCTTTCGTAAGTTCACCTATGAAATCTCGTCTCGCTGGGGTGCTCATACAATCGTAATCGGTAAGGGCGGAGTCGAACATAGAGAATCCATCGTGATGTTTTGAGACTATCACCACATATTTAGCTCCCGCCTGTTTGAATAGCTTCGCCCAATCTCCCGGATTGAATTTTTTCGGGTTGAATTTCTTGTAAAGGTTATCGTATACCTCGACAGGAATCTGAGCTCCCCTTGACCAACCAATTTCTGTGCCCATTATGCTCACCGGTCCCCAGTGGATGAAGATACCGAACCTGCCTTCCCTCCACCAGCTTATCCTTCGTTCGTACTGGGGTTTAGTTTCGCCAGGAACACTGGAAACAAACTCCTGAGCATAAACTATAGAGAGAAAAATAATAAAGGGAAATAAAT
>JACIXQ010000023.1 GCA_014360465.1 bacterium | reverse complement strand
TTTTAATTCATCGTGTAAAGCTTGTCAAGATTAATCCTTAAAAAGATTACGAGTCCCTTTGGGAAATATTTGTCATTGGAAAGATGGCATTAACTATCTACTCGGGAAAAATCCTTTTTTGTTTATCAAATACACCCAAGTTTAAATGATGCACTTGAAAAAGTGCTCAAAAGATTATAACTTATTAGCAAACCAGAAGCATCGATGTAGTCCTTCAGTGAAAGTTGACCAAGCGATATATCGTTAAATGCTTAGTAGATTTTATTTTTTGTTTTCTCTTTTCATTTCTATTGGGTTATCGCTGGCTTCCACGAACTCCGATAAGGAGTTCGTGGAGGAAGTTCCCATTTTGATGTACCATCATGTCAGGATACCCCCACCGCAAGCAAAAAGGCTGGAAAAAATCCTTACAGTAACACCCAGTGACTTCTTTCAGCAGATGAACGCCCTTTACCAAGCTGGATATCGCACCATTTCACTTAACCAACTTTTTGAGAAGAAATGGGAGAAGAGATTCATCATAACTTTTGACGATGGCTATAAGGATGTGATTCAGGAAGCCTATCCCATACTTGAAAGCTTCGGCTTCAAGGCAACGATATTCGTTATAACGAACGAAATCGGTAAACCGGGACACCTTGACTGGTGGGATATAAAGTTTCTTGAATCACAGGGATGGGAAGTGGGCTCTCATACGGTAAGCCATCAAAACCTTTGTCATCTTTCTATGCAAAACCAGTGGAAGGAGATTTATCAGAGCAAAGTTATATTGGAAAAAGCATTGGGTCATAAAGTATACTTCCTATCTTATCCAGCTGGTAGATTCAACGAACAAGTGATAAATCTCGTAAAGATGGCAGGCTATAAGGGAGCTGTTTCAACCCTTCCCGGCAGGGAAAATAAGATAGAGGACATTTATAAACTAAAAAGGGTAAGGGTAAATGGTGGAACGCCCCTGAGCTATTTTATGGAAAAGGTGCTGGGAAACCAAGCCAAACGAAACACAAAAATTTCCGTCTCCAAATTACAGCGCCCAACTCGGTCCGTTTCCCCATTAAAGAGTCCCTCGCAATAAACTTTTTAGAAGCTTTTCATCATTAATTCTGGTAGGTGGGTCTATAAAATAGGATAACCGCCAGGGTCTTTCTTCGCTATGTTCCCCTTTAACCGATAGTGTCCCTATAACCTTCCCAATTCTTGGTAGGTCGTACATTGAATCTATGGTGGAATCCTTATCTTTTAGAATCTGCTTGAACTTCTCCCGACAGTTCTGTTCAAATCTTTCTATCAGTCTCGTGATTTCGTCTCTATTATCATCGTTGACCTCAAAAAAGGGAATGCAAAAATAAAGGCAGACACCGTTTCCCGTCATAGCTCTGATAGGGGGAATATAACCCTGACTTTCAAACCAATTTCTTATGACTTCACCTACTTCCAGAGCTCTTTCCAATTCTTCTTTGGTTGAGGGGATTTCCGCTGGACGGCGAGGGTCTATATCCAGTGTAAGGAGCTGGACGCCGATTATATCTCCGAAATTGGCGCACTTCCTCATCCCTTCCCTTCTATCCCTCAGCCCAGCATATATATTCCTTTTCCCATTCCAGACTTTGCACTTCTTGAGGAAATCATCTTCGTTGGTGACAATTGCATAAGCGGGGAAATATCCTCGTTTCAAAAACCTTAATTCGGTCAAATACTTATGATTCAAGAGCCTGTAGAAAGCCCTCACATCCGCTTCGTTGAATACCGATGTCTTATCGCTCATTGCGGGAATTTTTCGCGCCTCAACCGTTTCAGAAGTAGCCAGAGGTAGTAAACCTCTTTTTTATCTCCGTTGGATTTTTTCAAAGCAATCGTTGTAACATCAGGAGAAACAATAAACCTGCTCATACCCTCTAATTTTGTCTCGTGAAGGAAAAGCCAATTTACCATTTCAATATTAAGCCCTTTTGTAAGCTCAAGAAATCTGCCTAAGAAATCAGCTTGGGTTTTCTCTCCATTAATTCCCGATGAACTCCAACCTATCTCCGTAAAAGCAATAGGTTTATCAACATATTTCTTTAATCTCAAGTAGTAGTCTTTCGGCAGTTTTTCAGGGGAAGAATAATTCTTATATGGATAAGTTGTTAACCCGATCAAGTCCAGCTTGTCACAAAGCTGGCGAAGCATTTCCCACTGATTATTCTCTATCAAGTGATTATAGGACAAAACGACGAGCACCTTTGTTTTTGGGGAAACTTCTTTGATCTCCCGATAAGCATCTTTAATCAAGGACAAATACGCTGGGAACTCCTCAGGATGTAAGGAAAAGTAATCGTTGATTTCGTTGCCAAGAGAAAAGTACTCGGGTTTGAATTCCCTGGCTATGCTCTTTGCTTCATTAACCCAAGCTTTCCGAAAGTCGGCAGAGGAAAGCTTGGGTTCAATACCTTTAGGGGCATCTATCACATATTTAAGTCCGCCTTTCTCTCTTACAATCTTGGCAAAATTTAGCGTTATAAAGGGCATCAAACCGTAAACTCTTACTCCTGTGATAACCTTGTTTTTCTTTAGTAGAGCGTATTCGCCGATTCCCTGATTTTTAACCCAAATCATACTTATTTCGGCAATTTGCCCGGCTTCTTCATAAGCCTTAAGAATGTCATCAAAACTACTATTGTGGGAATTTTTAGGGTTTGGGGTGATACCAAGGTAAAAATTTCTGTTTGTGATAGGTAAATTGGGAATATCCTGTTTTCTTTGCGAAGCTGACAGCGATATGGTGGCGAGAGCCATTAAACAGAAAAGGCTGATAAGCTTAGGATAGTGCCTGATTACTCTCGTAATTCCTCTCCCTATTTAAGATCACTGGCTCCGGGGGCAGGACTCGAACCTGCAGCCCGCTGGTTAACAGCCAGCCGCTCTGCCGTTGAGCTACCCCGGAAACCCAATTTGAAATTATATATCTTGATAATATCAATGTCAAATAATTAACCTTGCCAAGCAAGTTTAGTGAAACATCCCGCAATAGATATAGTGAGCAAATTCGCTTTCTCCTTTGCTTTCCCAGATTTTCAAACCTTTGTTTTTTTAGGGTGAGAGGCGCTCAAACAGACGAGGGAAGCGTTTGATGTATTTGGGAGGAAGTCAAATATGTTGGAAAATCCCATCTTATCCGTCATTTCATTTCTAATAATAAATTGTTTTGAAATATTGTTTTGTTTATTCGCTTATTGGATGTTGGCTTTGAAAAAACACTTCTGAAAAAAGAGGCTGGCTTGAATATTATCAAACATAGTTTTAAAATAAATTTGCTGAAGAGATATGAAGATTATTGAAGTCGTTGGAGCGAGACCTAACTTTATGAAAATTGCGCCTTTATACAAGGCAATGGAAGAATTGTCCATAGAAATGAAAGGGCAAATCCAACAACTCCTTGTTCACACAGGACAACATTATGATGTCAATCTCTCCGATGTTTTCTTCAGAGATTTGGAACTACCGCCTCCAGACATTTACTTGGGTGTTGGCTCAGGTACACACGCTGAACAGACTGCTAAAATTATGCTCTCTTTTGAAAAAATTCTTTTGAAGAATGTTCCTGACCTGGTTGTGGTGGTAGGTGATGTTAATTCAACCCTTGCCTGTGCCTTATGTGCTGTAAAGCTACATATCCCCATAGCACATATTGAAGCTGGGCTTCGTTCTTTTAATAGAAGAATGCCAGAGGAAATAAATCGTTTGCTTACAGATGCTATTTCAGATTTTCTCTTCACGCCGAGCCAAGATGCTAACGAGAACCTATTAAGAGAAGGTATTTCCCAAGAGAAGATATTCTTTGTAGGAAACATAATGATTGATTCCCTTCTTATGCTCAAGGATAAATGGGAAAGCTCCGATATACTTAACAAGTTGGGCATAGAGGAGAAATCCTACGCCGTATTAACACTCCATCGACCGGCAAATGTAGATGAGGAAAGAGATTTGAAAGAACTTTTGGAGATAATGAATGAAGTATCTTCTTTTATTCCGATAATCTTTCCTGCCCATCCTCGCTCTCTCAAAGCTATGGAAAGATTTAACTTGAAATCTTTGCTGGGCGATAATATAAGGGTCATTCAACCTCTCGGTTATGTTGATTTTGTGAAATTGGTGAAAGAAAGTCTCTTTGTTCTAACGGATTCTGGAGGGGTGCAAGAGGAAACAACCTTTCTTGCGATTCCTTGCTTAACTTTGCGAGAGGAAACGGAGTGGGTGGTAACGGTGGAATTAGGGACAAATGAGGTTGTGGGCAGGGATAGAAGGAAGATTTTCAGTAGCGTTGAACGGATTTTGTCTGGAAAGTGGAAAACGGGGAATATTCCCCCTCTTTGGGATGGGAAAACTGCACAAAGAATAGTCAACATTATTAAAGAGCATTTTTGTTAAAAAACGCTCTATTTTAAGAATCGCGTTTTTGAGATGCAAAACCGTAGGATGGAGTGCGAAAAGCAAAAGATATTCTCTTATGTAGTATTTCACAATCCCCCTATGAACGCTCAAAAATAGCCTCAGCAAGAAAGACAAACTCTCACAACCATTAATCAAAGCTTCCTTTTCAGCGTAACATCTTTTACTATGAACTACTCCCTGATGGTCATAGCTTAAATAAATTGTGCTTTTAGGAGCGACAACAATTCCGATAAATCTCGCTACATCCTCATTCAATCTCGGAAATGACTCCATCAAAAATCTCTTACCTCTCCTTTCATACAAAGCTACCACGGGCACCTTGTCATCATAGCTTCCTCGTCTATCACTATTTGACCTACCAGAGGTTCCTTCTCACGATAAACAGAGACTAATATACTAATGACCCGTTTGGCTAAGTCGCAAATTGTTAGAGAAGAACGAGCGAACAATCTGGCTATTCCTCTAACTGACGAGTGGAGATAAATAAATTTGCCATTAAAAGTTTTCCCGCATTCTTTACATAGGTATCTCTGCCGTATTCATTGTCATCTTAAACCATCATTCCACCTATAACTCCTGAAGGTTTTAGCAATTTCTAAAGGATTACTAAGTAGAGAAACTAACCCAAACGAGTTGTTATTGGTAAGTCTCGCTCTTAACATTTCTCCTTCATATAGTAATCCTACCTATTATTGCTTTACTAACAAAATTTTGAAAATGCAGCGTTGATTTTTTTTAAAGGTATGCTATTATTAAAAAGAAGAAATAAGTATTTATTTATGATAGCTTCAAGAAAAAAAAGATGAGGATATGGTTCGACTTAGCTAACTCAGCTCATGTATTTCTATTTAGTGGAATAATTAAAGCACTCAAAGAGCGAGGTCATCATACATTCGTTACGGTGAGGGATTATGCCCAAACTCGCCCCCTCGCCGAAAAGAAAAAGATTCCCCACATAGTAGTTGGCAAACATGGCGGAAGGAGCTATTACAAAAAAGCTTTCAACCTTATAAATAGGAGCCTGCAATTGTATAGGATTGTAAGGAATTTGGATATTGATGTTGCTGTTAGCCATAATTCTGCAGATCAAGCTCTCGTTGCTCGCCTGCTCAAGATACCTTTCGTTACTATTCAGGATACAGAACGCCAAATAGCCAACCACCTTGTCTTTAGGCTTGCTACGAAGATCCTTGTACCCCGCGTTTTTCCTGATGAGAAGCTCCATCAATATGGAGCTTCTCCCAAAAAGGTTGTTAAATTAGATGGTGTTAAGGAACAAATATATATTGTGGATTTTCAACCTGAACCGGATTTCCCCGAAAAGTTAAATCTTCCCACCGACAAAATTATATGCACCCTTCGCCCGCCTGATTACCTTGCACTTCACGATAGAGTTGATAACCCTCTTTTTTATGCTTTTACAAGATACCTTCTATCACAACCTAACACCTTCGTCATCATTCTTCCTCGCACTGAGCAGCAAAAAGAAAGATTTTTACAATGGGAAAATCACTATCCCAACCTACGAATTCAAACCAAGGTTGTAGATGGTTTGATGCTTATGTATTATTCGGATATCGTTGTAACTGCTGGCGGGACAATGGCTGCAGAAGCAGCTTTGCTTGGGACACCTGCATATACCCTCCTAAAAAACCTACGTGCGGTGGATTTATATCTTGCAGAGCAAGGTTATCTGACTATTATCTCTTCTCCAAAGGATTTTACAAAAGTTAAGCTGGAAAAGAAACAGTTTAATAGAGATTTTAAAAAATATAGTTTAAAAGAAGAGGTAATCAAGGAAATACTGAACACTGCAAAGGCTTAAGGGATGGATAAGGATTTGATGTTGACTAAGAAAGATATAGCAAGATATAAAATTAGAGAAAGTGGGAGGAGATTCATAAATTTAACAATTTCGTTTAGTCTTCTTATAATTCTCCTGCCATTCTTGGCTATCATCGCATTGCTCGTCGCTTTAACGAGTCCGGGCCCGGTAATATTTAAACAAAAAAGATTGGGCAAAGGAGGTAAACCATTCACCCTCTACAAGTTCCGGACAATGGTTCACAATTTCGACCAAACCATTCACAAGAACTTCGTTGCCAAGGCAATAAGTAAAGAAAGCAGAAACCAAATTTACCGCATAGACCTCAGCCCTTATATCACACCGGTTGGTAAATGGTTAAGAAAACTAAGCCTGGACGAGTTACCGCAATTCTTCAATGTACTCCTGGGGGATATGAATATAGTAGGTCCTCGCCCTCTTCCAATTTATGAGGCAGAATATTTTAATGAATGGCATTGGCAAAGACAACAGTGTAAGCCGGGGATTACTGGTCTCTATCAAGTTAAGGCTCGAGGAGCTGTGCCATTCGATGAGATGGTGAAGCTTGATATACAATACATAAAAAGAACTACTTTGTGGTTGGATTTGAAAATCATTTTCGCCACTATATTGGCTGTTATAAGAAAGACAGGAGGTTGATTAATATGAGATTCGCTGGTAGAACTGTTCTGGTCACCGGTGGCGCAGGCTTCGTAGGTTCTAATCTGGTAGTGGCTTTGTTAAGAGAAGGCGCAAAGGTAAAAGTCGTTGATAATTTCTTTACTGGCAATTTAGAAAATTTAAAAGAGGTATACGATAAAATAGAGCTGCTGGAATGTTCCGTTAGCTCATCCCAGATAGCTTCCTTCTTAAGTGATGTTGAGTATATCTTTCATCTCGCAACAGTAAACATTACGGCAGCTGTGGAGGACCCGCTTTTAGAGCAAGATACGAATGTAAAAGGAACTGTCAATTTAGTATATTTATGCAAGGATTTACCCATCAAAAGATTTGTCTATACTTCTTCCGTCTCTATTTATGGTAATGCCAAGGTTATGCCAATACCTGAAGACGCATATCCCCAATTTACATCCATATATCCTGCGGGGAAATATGCTGGAGAAGCCTACTGCCAGGCATTTTATTCTTTATATAACATTCCCATAACAATTCTTCGCTATTCAAATGTCTATGGACCGAGGCAATCGCCAAAGAACCCATATTCAGGTGTTATTTCTAAGTTCTTCTTCAATGCTTTAAGACAAAAACCGCTTCAAATTTACGGCAGTGGAGAGCAAACAAGGGACTTCGTCTATGTGGATGACGCTGTGGAAGCAACCCTAAGAGCAGCTATCTTACCCCAAGCAGTAGGTGAAGTCTTCAACATAGCCACAGGCAAAGAAACTTCTATAAACGAATTAGCAGATATAATTTGGTCTATAGTTAACCCGGGCAAGAAACCCGAAAAGGTTTATCTCCCCAAGAGAAAGATAGACAGTATTGAAAGACGTGTTCTTAATATTGACAAAGCCCGGAAATTGCTTAGCTGGTCGCCCAAAACAGAGCTAAAGGAAGGTTTAATGCTGACTTATGAATGGTTCAAAGAACAAAACTTTGATTCAATGGCATATCTGGAGAATGAACAATCTTGAGTTAGAACCAATATGGTAAAATGAGAAATAGCCTCGAAGATGGAAAATAAAAGGAAATCGGTATTTTCTCTGAAATTTTTACTATCAAGACAATCCCTTCTTCAAGCTTCTGCCCTTGTTATTTTCTGCAGTTTTTTGGGCAAGATACTTGGTTATTTACGAGAGGTTGTAATAGCCAAGTATCTCGGCGCAACACAGCTTACCGATGCATTTTTCCTCGCCCAGGTTATACCCGTTTTGGGCGCGGGAATCATAACTAATGCGTTCCCCCTTGCTTTTATTCCCTTTTATCTAACTGCTAAGCAAAAAGATGAGGAATCGGCTCAAAAGCTCGCAAGCGCTATTTTCTGGGGAGTTGTCTTTTACCTTAGCATTATCTCACTCGTTATAATAACTTTCTCTTATCCTCTGGCAAGAATAATCGCTCCCGGATTCAGTGGGGAACAACTTCTACTTACACGTAAATTTTTGATTTTTCTTCTTCCTAGCCTTGTCTTTCAAGGACTTATGGGTTTCTTTGCCTCTTATCTGCAAGCACAAAAACATTTCCTTTTCCCAGCTATAGGTGCTGCTCTCCTCAATCTTCCTATGGTTCTGGTTATTGCATATCTATCGCACAAGCATCCTGTTTATAGCCTTGTTCTGGGCTTTAATCTTGGTTTTTTTGTCTATTGTATAGTATTGCTACCTGCGGCATTTTGTTTCAAATTCAACCCTCTCCTCTCTTTCAATTTCTTTTCCCCCTTAGTTAAAAAGTTCTTTATCCTTGTCCTGCCTGTTGCTATTGGAAGCAGCCTCAGCTATATTGATATGTTAATCGCAAGAGCCGTTGCTTCAGGTTTTGGGGAAGGAGTTATATCTTCGCTAAATTATGCCTATCGCCTTATGGGCATTCCACTTAGTTTGATAGCAGGTTCCATTGGAGTAGCAGTATTTCCCTTTATGTCTTCTGAAGCTGTTAGCCTGGATATAAAAGCGCTTGCCAAGGAAACAATCAGAACTTTACGAGCGACTTGGCTTATTTCGCTTCCAGTTGCCGTTATTTTTATTGCTCTTCCTCAACCTCTAATAAGAGTTATGTTCGAGAGAGGTGCCTTTACAGCCGAGAACACAAAGGTAACGGCAGACATCCTTGCCTTTTTTGCTCCTGGCATACCGGCTATGACCGCATGGGCAATCGCTTCCCGAGCATTCTACTCTTTAGGTGACACAATTACACCTTTAAAAATAGGGATAATACAAATCGCCATAGATATCTCGCTCCTCTTGATACTCCCCAGGTTTATGGGCTATAGGGGTCTTCCATTAGCAACTTCTTTTTCAATAAGTATAGGTTTCCTAATTCTATGGTATGTTCTTTGCAAGAGGATACCCGATCTTAAGAAAGAAACCCTCCCATTATCATTTGCCAAGATAACGGTTATGTGTGCGGTGCAAGGGTGTACAATTTATTTTTTGAAGAATTTTTTCCCGTTTAATTCGAGTGCTAAATTCCTGGGCAACCTTCTGTCCTTATGCGAATTAGGAGGAATTAGTTTTCTTTTTTATTTAACAGTTGGTTATTTGATAGCTTATCCAGAGATAGATTCAATAAAGAGAAAATTTATTAATGTGTTTATTCGTATGCTAAAGAGGATATCTTGACTAATGGTCACGGGTTTGTAGAATATATGAAGGAACAATGAACATAAGACCACTGTCCAAATCTACTTTACTAGCAAAAATAAATTTGTGGATTTTAATAGCATTAGTGATTATTATTGCTGCGCCCCTGGTAGCATGGAGCGAAACTACATGGCCTATAATTTTCTATATAATCTATGTGCTCACCCTTTTTATAATTGGTTTGCGAAGTAGTTTCGCTCTACTGGTTTCGCTAATAGCTCTTCAGCCACTAATTCCTTACTATCCAATATCTTTCCTTAAGGGGGCAGCTCTTCAAGATATTTTTTACATTACAGGTTTATTTATACTTCTACTTTTTACCCCTTTGAAGAAGAATAAAATTAAACTTGTACTTCCCCTCGCGATTCCCTATCTTTGTCTTGCGCTCTGGGCAGCATTGGGAACATTCGCTACTCAGACAAGCTTCTCAGAAATCCTCGTTTCCTTGGCAAAGGGAAGTGGACGCCCCCTGGTAATTTTGTTAACCGCGCTCTTCACAGCAACAGTCATTAAAGATTTTCAACAGTCCAATATCTTGCTGAAATTTATAGTTATCTCCGCTACAGTAGAGGCTATTATAGGCATTTTGGCAATGATTTTTAACATAGAAATAATTGCGGGTGGTTTACACCTTGGCGTTCAAAACCTGCCTTATTTAATCGCTCCTGAAGTACCAATTAGTCGCAGGTTACAAGGGACCTTCAGCACAGGGAACCTTACAGGGGCTTATTTTGTCGTTACTATTCCGTTAACATTAGCATTTTTCCTCACAGCTACAAGAACACGGCAAAAATATTTCTTCTTTCTTTCCGCCATCTTACAATTTATCGCTATGATTTTAACTTTTACCCGCACTTCTATTGTAGCTGGTATATTTACTCTATTAGTTTTCGCCTTCCTATATATGAGAAAAGGTAGAATGAAAGCTGTTATACAAGTATTATTTGCTATTTCATTCGCTTTAGCACTCCTTTATTATCTACTGCCTGAAATGGTAGAAATTCTCTCAGCTCGCTTTCTTAAGGCAAGACCAGAAGCAAGGCTTGCCCCAGCTTATGCAGGTATCCAGATGATATTAGACTACCCCATTTGGGGTGTAGGCGTTGATAATGCAATCCCAATGATGGAATCCGAGAGAAAATATTCATTAACTCCATTCGGAGAAACTACGGTAAGACCTCACAATTCATTCATTTTTATTGGAGCAGAACTCGGTCTACCAGCGAGCTTTATACTTTTGTGGGCAGTAATAGCCATTACAAGATTTTTAATAAAGACACGAGCTCTAAGCAGACGACCTGAGGAGATAGCATTATCCAATGCCCTGATGAGCGCTTGGATTGGAGAGCTTGTGCATAGCCTTACTAATAACCTTTTTCATCATCCCTCCCTTATGGTAACCCTTATGGCAGCTGTAGTCGCCTTGACCCCTATATTTTATAGCTCAAACAAATTGCATCTAAACTTCAACGGAAAAGGAGGAGGAAAAGAATGAGACAGGTATTACAGGATATAAAAACAGGTGAAATCAGGATCGTGGATGTTCCCGCACCCCTTTTGAAAAAAGGTGGGATATTAGTCCAAAATGCTTTTTCTGTTATAAGTGCTGGCACGGAAAGAGCAAGCGTCAGTTTGGGGCAAAAAAGCCTACTTGGTAAGGCAAAGGAACGTCCCGAGATGGTTAAGAAGGTTCTGGATACGCTGGCCAAGGAAGGACTTGGCACAACACTATCTCGAATAAGAGCCCAATTGGAAGCTTACAGACCTATGGGTTATTCCTCAGCAGGAACAGTTATCGCTGTCGGATCCGATGTGGAAGAATTTCAGGTAGGTGATAGAGTGGCCTGTGGAGGTGGGGGCTATGCTATGCATGCAGAAATTATATTCGTTCCACGGAACCTCTGTGTAAAGGTTCCAGATAATGTACCTCTTTCACATGCTGCTTTCACAACCCTTGGTGCTATTGCACTCCAGGGAATGCACCAGGCTGAGGTTGGCATAGGGGACAATGTTTTGGTTATAGGGCTCGGACTAATTGGGCAATTGCTCGTTCAACTGCTTAAAAGTGGAGGATGCAGGGTCTTCGGCGTGGACCTGCGAAAAGAAGCCGTTGAGCTAGCTTTATCTTGTGGAATGGATAAAGGAATCGTTTGGGCGGAGAAAGAAATAGAGAAATTGGCAAACGAGTTCACTAACGGTAAAGGATTTGATGCAGTTATAATTACAGCCTCTACAAGATCGAATGCACCAATGCAGATCGTCCCTCAAGTGATAAGAGATAGAGGAAGGGTGGTTCTGGTAGGGAGAGTTGGAACTACTTTTCCTTATATGGCATATTCAAATAAAGAGCTCGAAATCAGGATGTCGCGCTCATATGGTCCCGGAAGATATGACCCCTTATATGAAGAGAAAGGGATAGATTATCCAATTGGATATGTCCCCTGGACTGAACGACGCAATATGGAAGAAGTTGTAAGACAGATGAGTATCGGAAAGCTGAACTTGGAGCCTATTATCACACATAAATTCCCTCTTGAAAAAGCTAAGGAAGCATATGATGTTGTGCTTGGCAAAACTCAGGAATTCAGTGTGGGGGTGGTGTTAGAATACCCCACCGAACCAATTAAACCTGAGAGGAAAATTATACTTCCCCAAAAAGCAACTCGTAAAGCAACAAAAGATGTTTTGCGTGTGGGCTTTATAGGAGCTGGTAGCTTCGCTCAAGCTCTCCTTCTACCGAATGTAAAGAAGATGGAAGGAATTGTGTTGAGAGGTATTGCAACAGGCACAAGTGCTAACGCCCAGAGGGTAGGTGAACGCTTTGGCTTTGAATACTGCACCACCGATTATCAGGAGCTCATCAATGACCCTGAGATAGATTGCATTTTTATTGCAGCCCGTAATAATCTTCACGCCAGGGCGACCGTTGACGCTGTTAAAGCAGGCAAGGCTGTTTTTGTTGAGAAACCATTAGCCTTAACATATGATGAACTTGAGGAGGTAATAAAAGCAGTTGAGGAAAACAATGGGAGAATTATGGTCGGTTTTAACAGGCGTTTCTCACCTTATATAGAAGAAATTTATCGCCAAATAACCGATGGTGATTATCCTCTTGTGTTCCTATACAGAGTTAATGCTGGTCCTTTACCACCCGACCACTGGGTGTTGGACAAAGAACAAGGAGGAGGTAGAATCCAAGCAGAGGTCTGCCACTTTGTGGACACAGTGATGTTCATCGCTCGTTGTAAACCCATAGAGGTCTTCGCTTTCGCCGCTCGGGGTAATGGCATACCTCCTAATGATAACCTCACTGCCAACATAAAATTTCAGAACGAATCAGTAGCATCAATCGTTTATAGCGGCTTAGGTGATACTTCTTTCCCCAAGGAACGAATAGAAGTTTTTGGTAGAGAGGCTGTTTATGTCGTGGATGATTTCAGGGAGCTGATAATTGTTAAGCATGGCAAGAAACACAGAATGAAGCGCCTCTTCCAAGATAAAGGACATAGAGAGGAAGTAAGGAGGTTCATAGAAGCAGTTAAAAAAGGCACTGAAATGCCTATACCATTTGACGAAATCGTAGCCACTACACTTACAACATTGAAAATAGAAGAATCTATATTATCTAAAAAACCATTGGAAATAAAACTATAGAAATGGACACCTTTAACCGCACTTTGATTCAAGCCTTGTTTTCGCTTGAGCGCTATTGTGAGAAGGTTCTATGGAAAGGATATGACCCATATGACGGATTGAATTCTTTGCTTTTTAAAATTACCCCTTTTTATAAAAAACCAGCTTTTCGTCTTGCTTGGAGTTTCCTTGTCAGAAACCTCCCCTTTAATGCTCGCCCTTTCTTACTGATAAGCAAAGGCTATAACCCTAAAGCCCTTGCCCTCTTCATATCCTCTTATAGCCGCCTTTACTCCACCTTCAAAGAACCTGTTTATCTCTCAAAAGCAAGATTCCTAGCAAAAATTCTACAAAGTAAGCAAATTAAAGATTTCACCGCTCCTTCGTGGGGCTATAATTTCCCCTGGCAATCAAAAGTTCTTTTTGCCCCAGAGGGGGTACCAAATGCTATTTGCACTACTTTCGCCGGACAGGCTCTCTTGGATTTGTGGGAAATCACCAAGCAGAATGAATTTGCAAACATTGCAAGAGCTATTTGTGATTTCCTACTGAACGATTTAAATAAACTAGAAACACAAAAAGGTATTTGCTTTAGTTATACCCCGCTTGATAATGTTTGGGTCCATAATGTCAACCTTTGGATCGCTGCTTTTCTCTCACGAGTTTGGTCACTTACAGGTGAAGATTTCCTACTTGAAATAGCGAAAAAAGCTGTTAATTTCACCCTATCCTATCAAAATTCCGATGGTTCTTGGTTTTACGGAACAGGGAACAAAAATCTCCTCTACATAGATAACTATCATACTGGCTTTAATATCGTAGCCTTGAGAGAATTCATAAATTACACTGGTGAAAGTTCCCCTTACGAATCCCACTTGCGAAGAGGTTATGATTATTATAAAAGGACTTTTTTCCTCCCTTCCGGAGCGCCACGATATTACCATAACAAATTATTTCCTATGGATATACACTGTAGCGCTCAGGGCATAATCACCCATACCTTGATGGGAGACATAGAAAGAGCAAAGAAAATAGCGGAATGGACTATAGAAAATATGTTCAACCCCCAAAAAGGATTTTTCTATTACCGTAAGCTTCCAGCCTATACAATAAAAATCCCCTTTATAAGATGGGGCGAGGGTTGGATGTTTTATGCACTTACATATTTAATTACAACCCAAAATACCCTATCAGCTGTAAGCTTGGCCAATAAAGAAAAACGATAAAACAGCGAAAATGTTTTTTGACAGTAATACAAATTTGAGTCATAAGGAATATTAGGGAAATATTTGATGAGATAATAGGGTCTACACGCACTCTGTGTTATTTAAAAAGAAAATTAATGATGCTGGAGGGAATCCTTCCTATCCCACTTAAACATATTTCAGATGCCATTGAAGAAGCCAAACTTCTTCAATGGGGAAGGGGCATAAAAACCCCACCGTATTCACAATTGTCGGTGATTTAATCCAATAGTGTTCTTTATAATCTTTGCAATGGACGCGGTTAGCAGATTTTATTTTCCCAGGGGGAATTTTCATGTAACAATAATTATGTCAGCTTGTTCCCCTTGCTAAGATATTAAAGTACCCGAAGAGATATAGCACAAACATAAGAATCTGTCTTTACCGCTAAGCTATCCACAATTTTCTCCACCTTCTCCAAACCTCTAAAAGAATAAAAGCGATTTTCAAAGTTGCACTTCCGCTACGCTCGTTTTAAACCTTGTTTATATAATTTAGTTTGTCTGAGTTTTTTAGTAAGACTATACTATAATCGAGAAATTACTAAAAGGAGAGATAAGCTAATGGATGTGTTTGAAGCAATCAGAAAAAGGAGAAGCGTTCGTCTCTTCCAGAATACTTCCGTTCCCCTTGAGGATTTGCTCAAAATAGTTGACGCTGGAAGGCTTGCCCCTTCAGGCTCCAACCTACAGCGCAGGGAATTCATCATAATTACGGATAGAGCAACTTTATTTCGGCTCAATGAAGTCCAACCCGTCTTCGATACTGGCGCTGCTATCGGTGTGATAGTTGACCAGACTCGCTGGGCTGTTGAGGATGCATCTGCAGCTGTTGAGAACATCCTCCTCGCAGCTACCGCGTTAGGTTATGGTTCCTGCTGGATAGAGGGAACCCTGATTCCCCGGGAGGAAGAGGTTAAGGAACTCCTTAATATCCCCAAGGAAAAACGCCTCTTCGCCCTCATCCCCATCGGCATTCCCCTCACATCGGGAGAACAAGCTCCCAAGCGACCACTTGAGGAAATAACCCATCTCAACCGCTACGGCAATAAGCTCTCCCTTCCATCGGAAGGATAGATGGGGACGGAGATATTCGTCTCTGAGGAGATAACCGTCAACTTTGAGAAAAAACCCGGTCCACCTTCCTCTTTCATCTGGAGGAAAAGACATTTCAACATCGTGAAATGCAAATTTCAGGGCAGAAAATTGGATTTTGGCAAAAGATGGTGGCAGAGACATCACAAGGACTATTACATTGTGGAGGACGACAAGGGCAATGTCTTTCAGATTTACTACAATCGCGGACCAAGACGAAGATATTGGGTCCTTTTTAAAATTTTGAGGGTAGTTTCGGAAGAGATAATTGCCCCTTATATTTAAGCGAGGTGAATTAATATGCCTATAGCGGAAATCACTATATACCCTATAGGAACTGGCTCAACCAGCGTCGGCGACTTCGTCGCCAACTGTGTGAAGGTCCTTGATGAAATGGGCTTGAATTACCAGCTCACGCCAATGGGCACTGTCTTTGAGGGTAGCCTTGAAGAAATCTGGGAAGCTGTAGCCCGTATCCACGAGATACCATTCAAGATGGGTTGTAAGAGGGTCGTCACTACCCTTAAGATAGACGATAGAAGGGACAAACCATCGTCTATGCGTTCAAAGGTCGAAGGAGTTGAGAGAAGACTTGGTAAAAAGTTATAAAATGCTTCAGGAAATCACAGAACAACCACAACGGTTGAAGGATACTCTTTCCAATCAATGGGAAAGAGCAAAGAGAATTGGAGATGAAATAAGAAGATTCGCACCTGAATGCGTTATAGTCGCCGCACGCGGCACTTCTGATAATGTGGCTACTTATGCAAGATACCTCCTCCAATTTGAAAACCATATCCCTGTAGCTTCAGCAACTCCATCCCTTTATACCTTTTACGATGCTAAAATGAAGCTCGATAAAACACTTGTAATCGGTATATCCCAATCGGGGCAAACGCCGGATATAGTCTATTTTCTCAAAAAAGCAAGAGACCAAGGAGCCCTTACCTGTGCCATTACCAACACGGAGAATTCGCCTCTTGAAAATGAAGCCCATTTTTCCTTAATTGCGTGCTCGGGAAAAGAGGAAGCAGTAGCAGCAACTAAGACATTCACTACTTGCTTGTTGGCTACCGCTATGCTCTCCTTTCATTGGGCAGATGATAAAGAGATGCTGAAAAAATTGGAAACAATACCCGAGCAGGCGGAACAAATGCTCACACTCTCCCCATTGATTAGTGAGATAGTCAACCGCTATACCTATGTAGAAGCTATGGCTGTTCTATCGCGAGGATTTTTCTATCCAATTGCCCTTGAGGTAGCCCTGAAAATAAGGGAAACGGCGATAGTTGATGCCGATGGATTTTCCTCCGTCGATTTTATGCACGGTCCAATCGCCGTGGTGAAACAAGGTTTCCCTGTCCTCCTTATCGCTCCAATTGGGAAGGTTTACAGCAACCTTCTTGGAATTGCAAAGGAACTGAGGAAGAGAAAAGCGGAGATAATCTCCCTTTCCCAAGGAAAGGAAGTAATGAAATTATCTAATACCTCAATTCCAATTCCGTTTGAAGGAGATGAGTGCATTATGCCTGTGCCAATCGTTATAGCGGGTCAACTTTTCGCCTTCTATCTTGCCCTTTCCCGCAATCTCAATCCTGACCGACCAAGGGGTCTTGCGAAGGTGACAAGAGTATGGTGAAGCCAGATTTCAACCGAATGGAAAAGGCTCTGCGACTTGAAGGGGAACCCGACAGAGTTCCCCTAATAGAAGGCTGGATAGATTATCGGGTTGCCTCTGCTTTCTTGGGACGACCCATAGGAAACTGGGCAGATTGGGTGGAATTCTGGGCGAAAGCAGGCTACGATTTCATCCACATCGTGCCCCTCTATGTCTTCCCCAGCCCCCGCCACGAAGCTCACTTTACCTATAGCCTCTACGACGATAAGGAAGCGACTCGTGCTTGGGTGGATGAGCACAAAGGAGCGATTACGAACGAGGAGGAATTTGAGCTCTTCCAATTTCCCGAACCAGAAGAAGTAGATTACTCAATGCTTGAGGAAGCTAAAAAGGCTTTGCCGGAAGGGATGAAGATAATTACGGGAACAGGAGGAATTTTTGAGGAGACATCATTTGCGATGGGATTTGAAACACTTGCCATCTCCATTTACGACCAGCCAAAGCTGGTTGAGAAGGTTTTCAATAAAGTGGGTGAAATCCTCACCGAAATAACAGACATCGCCGCCGAGGTCTGTGGCGATTCCCTTGGCGCTCTCTGGCTTTCAGACGATATCGCCTATACAGAGGGCACTTTCTTCTCTCCTTCCGTTTACAGAAAATTTCTCTTTCCTTGGTATAAGAAGTTCGGTGAGATTTGCAAAAAATATGATGTGCCCTACCTATATCACTCAGATGGAAAGCTATGGGAAATCCTCGATGACCTTATAGATTGCGGTGTTAATGCTATACATCCAATTGAGCCGAAGGCTATGGATATTAGGGAGCTTAAGGAAGAATATGGGGATAGGCTCTGTCTGCTGGGGGGTTTGAATCTGGACTACCCTCTATCCAGGGGAACGCCGAAGGAAGTAGAGGAAGAGGTTAAGAGGTTATTGAGGGAAATCGCCCCAGGAGGTGGCTACTGTTTGGGTTCCTCAAACAGCATAACCGAGTATGTGCCATTGGAAAATTACAAAGCGATGATAGAAACAACACTGAAGAAGGGAAAATATCCCATAAATATCTAAAAGGCGCTTAATTTTGAGGGAGTTTTAAAAAAACTGGGGCGGACGGGATAAAATCCCGTCCGCCCTTTTTAAAGGATTTTACCTTATTCCGCTGGGACGAGGATTATCCTATCAATCCATAACGCCTTTACATTGCCCTCGCCCGGGGAAAGACGAACTGGTCCCTCCAGGCCCCCTGCCGTTGGCGCTATCCAAATGTATTGGTCGGGGGAAGCCTCAACCGTCCCAATCAGATAGGAGCGATATTCCTCGCTCGTTTCCTTGATCGGGATTCGCACCTCCGCCAACCCCTCCTTCCTTCCCGTATGATAAACACCAGCCCAAATTGCCTCCTTCTCGGGGTCCACATCGGGCTTTCTCTCAACCCTTATCACAGCGTAAACCTTCCAGCGTCCCTTCTGCGCCTTCTTCGGCAAATTCTTCCAGCTAACACTGCAAGCCCATTCGTGATGCCAGCCGGGCATCATCACCGTTAAATAATCGGATGCTTTGGGGTCAACTTTCCTGAAGCCGAGCCTTCCTTCCTCCGCTATTGACATTTTGTCATCCTGCACATCAATGCATTTCTTGGGGTCCAAACCTGGAATATCATTTGGCAGGGGGGCTTCCTTAGGAATCTGCCTGGGCAATTTCTCAAGTTCGGGGTCATCCTCTCCAAGGGATTCAACGAATTTTTGAGGAGTCAATCCACCCTCGTTAACATGGGTAAGAGGTGTCCATCCCTTTGGTCCCTCTCCAGTGACGACCTTAAGCCATTCTTGTGCCAATTGCTTGCGAGAGAGAGGAAGCGGCCAATCGGCTCCTGCCCTGGCACATTCTATCCTCAAGCGAGCCCAGTTGTTGAGGAATGCGTACCAGACAGGCATATGCGCTTGGCGAACACGCCAGTAAATCTCCGGGTCATCTTTCACTGCCTTCTCTGCCTCCTGCCATAGCTTCTCTGCCTTGCTCAAGGTCTCAAAGTTGAAGAAGGGAGCATTTGCAGGAGTGAAGCAACCAAGATAGTAATCCTTCGCCGCGTTGTGCATAAGCTCCATATACTTCCAAATATAAGGAGCAGCTTTGCCATAATATCCACGCAGGAATTCATCTATGAGCTTTTTATCGTCCTGGTAAGGATTCCAGAGAAGCTGGGCAAGAACCCAAGCCCTCAACTCGGAGAACTCCGCAGCATTGGACTGGTAGGCTCCCTGCTCAAATACTCCCAAAACACCGTGCTTATGGAAGAAGCGAAGGTTGGGTCCCAGGGAGAACCAGTTGGGATGTGGCTGGACATAGTTGACGAAATCAGTAGTGTAATCCCATATATAAAGCCTGCGTGTGAGTTGGGACCAACCCCTTATATCGTCTGCAAAAGCTTTGTTGCTCTCGTGTTCAAGTGGTTGAGCAAAATTACATTCAATTGAGCAGAGCCGAACAATGACATTAGGGCGGGGCTTGATGGTCTTCGGCGGCTTGCGAGTATACCAGTAGGCAAGGGTGTCAAAAGCTACATTGGGGAACTCTTTCTCCAATCTTCCTGCTATATCGTTCACCATATCCAACACGGAGGCAGCGGGCGTTCCTTCCCTTTCGTCTAATGCTTTGCAATTGGGGCATTGACAGTTTCCTACCCAATCGTTTTGGGATATGGATATGATGTTAGCCTCAGGAGATTCCTTCAGCCATTGCCTCACCCTTTCAGTGAGGAAATCCCTGAGCTCGGGATTCGTGCAACAAAGCTGGGCATACTCCCACTGGCGCTTGCCATTTATCTCGCTGAACCATTCGGGATGTTTATCGAAGTATTCCTGAGGTGGAACGAGGGCGTAAAAGGTGTGGACAAATCCTTTGTAGATTATCTTACCTCCGTGCTTTTCCGTAAGGCGGGCAGAGTTGCCATTGTAATAATTTCTCGCTGCCCAATCGCCATCAAATGCGGGATACCAGAAGGGCTCCCGATATTCAAAGGCGGGTTTCTCCTCTATCTTCAGATTACCAATCCTCAAAGTACTCTTCTTGGGAATGGAAGTAGCCCAGGGTGCCCACCAGCGAACCCCACATTGTTGGCTCAAAAAGCGATAGACTGCGTAGAGGGTGCCCCTTGGTCTTCCTCCCGCAAGGAGAAGATAATTGCCCTTCGTCCTTATCGTCAACTGTTCGCCACCGAAGGGGGAGCTCGGCTTATTGAGATAATCCACAACTTCAGGGAAAAGTTTTTCCGTGAGTTCACCAGGACCGATTATTATGCCAGATTTGGGTACCTCCCCACTTGTTATTTCCTTGATCTCAAACTTAGCCCCAGTGATGAGCTGGAGATGGTTAGCGAGTTCCTCCGCTGCGTAACGCTCTGGCTCAATCGCTCCAGGCTGGAGAATTATTGGCATCTGTGCCTTGCCCCTCGTGGCAAGGGTGAGCTCAGCGTTTGAAGGAACCGCTAAGAACAATGCCACTACCCCCAGCAATAGTATCACTTTTTCCATAAAGCATCTACCTCCTTGTAAGATTATTGTTCTGGGAAAGTTCTACAAGCATCTCCATTACCTTGTCAACCATAATTTTTACTCCCTGTGGAGATGGCTTGGCGCTTCTCGCAATCAGGCTTTCATACCCCCCTGCTTCCCAAGCTTTCTCGGTGACGAGATAACCCTGATAATCGCAACACAGCTCAACAGGAAATGTCCAAGGGAAAGGACTCTCCTGTTTTATCTTCAATCCCCACTCCACGAACAATTCGCCGGGTAATCCAGCAAAAGCTACTTCCCCAATCCTCCATGCGCTGACAATAGTCCTCCCTTCCGTTATACCTTCCTTTCGCATAATCTCTAGCTCCTTTCGGAATACTTCCTGAACATCCTCCGGCCATTGTGAAGCCTTTATCCTCTCCTCTTGGTCTTGGTAAAAATCGCGATAGGGAACGGTTATTTCGTTTTTCATTGCTCCCAAAATAGGAGCCTCATCTCTCGGCTTTCTCATCTCAAGCTTGGGGATTATGCTATCCGCCAACATATTCCCCGTCTCCTCCATACTTCTGTAGGTGTTTGTATCTCCCATAGCGCCCGGCATATAAAGGGTGATCACTTGCTCGCCAAACCTTTCCCTTATTCTCCGAGCGACGACGGCAGGATAATCAGCGCTGAATTCCTCTCCGAAATGGGTCGTCAAATGAAGGGAAAAATTGAACAGAACAGCTATCAGATTTCCCTCCAAATCCTCAAAAGATAAAATCCCTATCTCGGGGTCAACTGGTCCAGCCGTTCCAACGCATTGCACATCCTCTCCTCTATCTATCAACCAGTTATTCAGTTCTCGTCCATCCTTAAAACGGAGTCTCCGGTTCAAAGGAAGCATATAATTATAACCCCTAATGAAAGACCATTTTGCAGGAACCTTCCTTTTGTCAGCTTCGGCAACACATTCAGCAAATTTATGGGGCAGAGCGGAAAGCCACTCCTTATCTACCACCTCGTCCTCCGTTGCGCCAAAGAAGGGCATCGTGTAAGGTCCAGAGTGGGTATGGGAAGTAGCCCAGATTATGTTCTGGGAAGGAATACCCGTCAGCTGGCTTGAAAGTTCAACAGCTTTATCCCCTTCTCTCCTCGTCAAAACACAGATATCAAGAATCACATAGGCGAGCCTCGTTCCCCCTGCTTCCAGAACGATAGCCTTAGCCATCAAAGGGTCATGAATTCCTTTTGATACCCTGGGATATATGCCTCCCGCTAACAATGTGCCTACTTTTGGGGTTATATCCAACTCATAGGCACCAACGAGCAAATCCTTAGCCATTTATGTTCACCTCCATTTACCATTCAAACAAGGGGACATCAAGCCATTTCCCTCCCGATAGGGCTGATTCGTGTGCTATTAACCCAGGAACAGTGAAATCCATTGCCCTTATCACATCTATGGGAGGTCGGCTTCTACTCTCTACAGCTTTAAGGAAATCCTCAATCATATAGAACTCAGGAAGCCCCTCAATACCTTCTCTATCAACCGTTTTACAAGGGAAAGGAATTGGGGCATTCATTTCCCCTTTTATGAACATCAATCCCTCTTCACCCTTCCGGGGACTCTCAAGATATCCATTCGTTCCATATAAGCTGTAATAGATTAGATGTCCACGAGGGCTTACATTGCTTGTTATGACCTTTATTATCGTTCCCTTTTGGGTTTGGAAGATAGCGATTTCAGCATCAACGAAGCCGATGTACTCCTTATATTGAGGGAAGCTCTGAAAATCGCTTAAAATTCCCATCGCCTTAACGATTCTATCGCCCGTAAGATGGAGCAAAGGACCAATTGAGTGGGCACAATACCAGATAGGAGCTCGCGTCGCTCGCCAACTGAACTTACCGGTTTTCTCATCAACCAATAAGGGGACTATTGGGTTAAGATACTCGTTCTCGGCATAAACTATCTTCCCCAATTTGCCCGAATCAATTATGTTCTTCCATTCTCGGAGATAATGAAAATAGATGTAGTTCTCCGCCATCATATAAACCCTACCCGTTTTCTTCACCGCTTCCACTATTCTCTCGCAATCGGAAACGGTATAAGCCACGGTCTGTTCGCAAAGAACATCCTTGCCGGCTTCCAACGATTTTATTGTCTGCTCGGTATGGAACTCTATTGGAGTGGCTATGACGACTATATCAAGGGGCGACTTGGTAAGAAAATCGTCGAAGGATATGAACTTCTGCCCATCTCCCAGATTAAGGGATTTCCCCACACTCTCAAGAAGTTCCTCATTGATATCACATATCGCCACAACCTCCGTTTTTGGATGAGCGTTGAATACATCAATAAATACTCTACCTCTTTGAAGTCCTACGACACCAACTTTCCATTTGCTCATAGTCAATCTCTCCTTTCTTTGCTTTGCTCAATCAAAGTTTGTTTTAGACTAATTATATCCACATTTTCTGGGGCAATTTCAAGCGCTTTATTTATCACCGATAAGGCATTCATAATAACCCTGATTCGCTATAACTTCCCCCTTGCCGAGCAGGGATTCCACAACCAGAGTTGGGTCCATTTCTTTTGCAACAATCAATATAGAGCAAGCGAATGTCACGACCAAGAAAAGTTATAAAATGAGAAAAATGGTAATCTTCATTTTATCATCTTCTCAGCATCATTTATTCCCAAAAGCTTCAGCATCTTCTCCGAATATCGTAATGCAGTTTCGTAATCCCCTTCCTCAAATGACCGCTCAGAACAGAGAAGAAGCACCTGATATTTGAAGAGCATATCACTGAACATTTTAATTTCTTCTTCAGATAAATCATCCATTCTTGTAAGTTTCTCTTTAAGTAATTTCTCCGATATTTCCCAATATTTCCTCAGCTTTCCTTCTATCTCCAACAATCTGGTGATGAACTCCAAGGGCAATCCACCACTTCTCACAAGCTCTTCTATCTCTTTATTCAATTTCTCTACATTTCGCTTAATTTCATCTGGGGAGAAAATTTTTAAAGGAGTTATGACGAACACCGTTTCTTTCCCAAGGTCATTCTCATCACCCCAACCAGCGTAAAAGTAGTTAATACCTCCTTCCCAGAGCTGGAGAAAAATGTGTTTCCCCTTCCAGAGCTTATCGTAAAAGGGATAGAGAAAGAGAAAACCAACCTGTAGCTCGGGATTATAAAGGGCAAAGAAGGGAACGGAAGGGTCAAGGCTACCATAGCTTTTCGGTCCTCCCCAGCCGAGAACACCAGCATAACCGGGACGACCTAATTCCTCCACTTTTCCCTCAACAATCTGCCCGGGAAGGGAAAACAAATAGCGATTGAAAAGTGCTATATCCACTTCAAAGCGCGGCGCCAACCTAACTATGCTTATTCCACTTCTTGCTTCCGACTTTATCAAAGAACGAACAACGAGATAATCGTCACTTATGTAAAACTCTCCATCCCAAAATACTCCCTGCTCCAGCGGAACCAAAATAGAGACAAGGTAACCCTCTCTCCATCTTTTCATCTTGATTTCACCTATTGGGTTCCGAGAGGAACTCACCTCCCCTCTCGGTCCATTGTATCCGAACCATGGACTTTCCCCTTCTGCTTTATGTATGGGGTGAAAGATACCGTCTTTATCCTTCACGAGGAAATCAAATGTTCCCTTCGTCTTGTATAAGTGAAGCTGATAATCGCGCGTTGTGAAAATGATATAATCATCTACATCCTTCGTCTCCACGCATAAAGTGAAATAGGATACAAGGAGTAAAAGTATAAAAACCCCTTTTCTCATTTCGCTTCCTCTACTTCTATAAGTAGCCAAACATCAAAGGAAGGGAGAGTGAGAAACATCTCATCACCCTTGAAAATTGCCTGTATGCTTTTTGGCGAGGTTCCCCAATCGGGCGAATAGCAAAAAACCTCGGGCGAGGATTTGAATCCGGAGGGAAGCTTCAGGGAGATTTTGAGGTTTTGCACTGTTTTAAACCCCTTTCCTTCTTCAAATTGCTTATTGAGGATATGGATGATTATCTTTCCCTTTCCTACCCTCAATATTTTATGGGTTATTGGCTGGGGACTCCATTCTATGATTTGGGGAGACCAACCAAGCTTTTTGAGAGAATCAAGAACCATCTCAAGAAGTAACGCGGGCTTTTCCCAGGGGCAAGCTTTTAACCAAATAACATTTTTCCTCTTACTAATCTTATCCCAGATTTCGCCTTTCCTTTCTCTATATGCCTCGTCCCTACTCCCGCAATCGCCCAAAAGGATAAGCTTCCCACCAGCCTGGGCATAATCAATAAGCATCTTTATGTTTCGCTCGCTCAGGGCATAAGCGGATGGAACTATGATAAAGGGGAAATCCTTAGGGGAAAGCTTCCTGAAGGCTCCCTTTTCACAAGTAGCCACATCGTCGGGAAATGTCCTGCCCTCTCCGAAGAAGAGTCCCGCGAACTGCACTCCACAATCAAGGAGCATATTACCAAGGATGTTATAATATTTGCTGTGGTCGGGCGCGCCCTTTCTTCCCCAGTATTTAGGAAACATATCGTATATGTTTGAAGCAAAGGAGTAGAGGAGGTAAACATCAGCTAATGGTCTTGTGTCTCGGAAAAGATGGGGATTGGCTTTGATAAACTGCCCTATCTTGGATAGTTCTTCTACTGGTCCAGCCCAAAGGGAAAAGCGATGGTGAAGGGCATAGAAACATCCGCTGGCATATGCCTCGCCAGCCAACCAACGGAAAAGCTGTCCCTTACTTTCAAGAGGCAGTGCTGAGAAAGCAGGCGGTTCCTCTTGAATATCAAGGAACATAACCACCGGCTTATCATAGCCACAAGCTTTTGAAGCTAAATAACTGGGAATATAAGAGGATTGATGAGGAAGAAAAGGAAGTCCCCAGCCGATGTTTATAAAATCATAGATGCTTGATTCTCCTAAAACGACTGCTGAAAGGTTCACCATATCGTATTGATTGGCATTCGCTATCAGTTCCTTTCCCCACTTCGTCCGACAATATCTCTTACTATCTTCTACTATCTCTCTTTCTTTCTCAAGGGTACTATATAGGAGAAACCTCCAATATTCTTCAGCCAATGGGCTTTCCCAGGGTCTATCCTGTATTTTTCTCTCGGCAAGAAATTCCCTATAATTGAACCCCTTCAAATTTCTTATCCCCAATTTATCCAAAATAGGAGGTTTCTCCTTCTGCAACCATTCAGCAAAGCCCTTTATACAATAGTCACAGAAGCAAGGCATCGGATAGCTCCAAAACCAATGTCCGTATGATTCGTCGTAATGAATGCCCCATATTTTGGCATCAATCGCCGCCCTCGCAATATCCTTGACAAAGTTGGCGAAGCGTGGATTGTTGAGGCATCCCTGCCACCAAGATGCCGGCTTGATGACATTGCCGAAAGCATCCCTATCAGCATAAAGGGAAACATCCCTTTCGGGAAGGATGTCCGGAATGATGGCGGAGGAGGTAATCATAGCACTCCAAAGAATGTTTCGCTTATATGCCTCCTCAAGAGCTTTTTCAACAGCCTTGCTCCTTTCAAACATATCCTTGGGATTAGCATACCAGCCACAGGAAATTCCCCTGACAACAAAATCAACTCCCATCCTCTCAAGCTCCTCAACATCCTTCAAGGTAGCTGTTCCCTGGGAAATGGCGAAGACGAGCGAATTCTTCAGATGCTGTTTCGTATCCGATACCTCCCCATAAGAAGTGGTATATACGACGAAGAAGAAAAGTATAAAACTAATGAGGGTGCTACCCTTCCAGCTCATTATTAGTATTTCTACTATATTTCCTTTCTGATGTCAATTTTATCTTTAGAAAGAAGAGCAGAGCGTTATCATAAAAAACACCCGCTCTTCTCCTACCTACTTTTCACCACCACTTCCTCGGGCTTACCTATCATCTTGAACTGCACCCAAAGAACGGGAAAGTCTGCCCCTTCAACATCGCATTCGAAATTTATAAGGACCTCACCGCTTGGCATAACCGGCAACTTCCCCTCTCCCTTCACCTTCCCAATTTGGTTCCAATTCCAATCATAGACGATGGCTTCCTCCCTTCCCTCGCAAACGAGATAATTTGTAGCTTTCAGCTGGACGGGGAAAGTTATTCGTTCCCCAGCTAACTCTATCTGGGGGTTGGAAATCGTCCTATCCCCTGCCTCGGGCAAAACTCTTAGAACGAATCTCAAAGGCTGGGCTTCAAATTTATTCTGAAACTTCCAAACACTCTCCTTCTCGGGGTAGGCGAAGCGAGCAGAGAATTCCAATGGGAAGAGAAGGTAACGATTTTCTCCAATCTTTTGCAAATGCCATTCGCTCGTTAGTTCCCTAAGCCTCTTTTTCTGCTCCTCGGAGAAGGCTTTTCCGTGCCTCAATCTCTCCCAATCCCTTATAGCCTGAGCCACCGCCTCGCCTTGCCCGTTTATCCTGAAGACCTCAGGTGAGGTGACAAGGGCGAAACCCGCATCACAACCAGCACATTTTGACAACATCCATTCTATCTCGTCAAGGGTGGTAGCCTCCAGCTGGGGCGAGGCCGCTCTGAACTCAAACCAACCCATCATATGGGGGAAGAGATTCCTATCAAAATATTCCTGGTTTCTCAATCTGTATTCTGCCATCCCTTCCCTCATAGCTTTGCCCCATGGCTCTCCCCAATTCATTCTTGTATGTATATGCCAGAGGAAGTGGAGTAGACCGCTCGCATCGTTTATTACCTCTTGCTTCCAACCATCATAGCATTGCTTGACAAACCGATGAGCGGCATAAGGACCTTTATATTCGTAATCCCATAGTCCTTCCAGACCATCAAAGGAAATCTGCTCAAGACCGCAGTAGTTGAACAGCTCAACTATTCTCTTCGTCATCTCGTCCATCATTCCATTTCTTATTCCCGGGTAGAAGGTTCCATAAGCGTGAGTGGCAAGTCTCCTAACCTCAGCCCCTTTTCTATGGATGGAAATCGTTGTCCCAAAGGAACCCCTCTTGCAACCGACAAGTTTTATCGGGGAACCCTCGCTGACTTCCTCGTACTCTATAATCTCCTCATCTATGAGAACGAACTTCCTGTGCCATCCCCAATTCTGTGATTTGATAAACGGTTCCTTATCGGAAACGGGGATCTCGGTTGCTTTCTCATCTATGTCCTCTGAAAGTTCCGCCGAGCCAAGCCCTCCTAACCTTCTGTCTGGCTTGGGTGATACATAGGGGTCATTGGTGGTTATAAAAGATGTGAGGGTATGAAGACCGACCCTTATACCTCTCTTTTTCGCCTTTTCCACGCATCTCTTCAGGCTATCATCACCATCGGGAAAGCGATTCCTATCCAAAATAAAATGACCCCAAGTTTCAAATGGTCCTGGATGATAGATATATTTGAAGCCAAGCTTGGCACAAAGCGCCAAGGCATCATCAAAATTCGTTTCGCTGAAATCGGTTATGAGGTAGGAGAGGGTTGCAGAGGGTGAGACCTTCGCCCACTCCCCATCAAGAATCGGATGAGGAAGCCCCTCGGCAACCTCTATCTTCCCAATCGTCTGCAAAGCCTCCTTTGTAGGGCAACTGAATAGCGCTATGCTGGAGCCAGCGATTCCTCCCTCGGAATCGGAATAGGCGAAAAGTTTGCTTCCCTTTTCATCAGAAGTAGCTCCACCTACGGTCTGAATATTTAGAGCTTGGATGCCTATAGCCATCTCATCATCCCTTACAACCCCGATTGTCTCTCCAATCGTCTTGTTTATCGTTATAATAAAAGGTCCCCAGTCCACCCTATCTGGTTCATCTCCTTTTATCTCCTTTAAGGTGAATCTAATATGGGTGGGCTTTACATTAACTTCAATTAACGCAATTATCCCTCTCTCATATTTCAGTTCCAGTAGGTCTTTTTTCTCATCATAGGAACAGCTTATAGGTTCAAGTTTTTCCTTATCAATCGTGATGCTGAAAAGTGGGCAAGGGGAAGCGAGATATTCCCTCTTATTCTGTGTGTCGAGCAAACTAACTAATGACCCTCTTGTGTCCATCTTCAAGATTAATGCTCCTGTATTGAAGCTCATCATCCTGAAAGTGCCTCCTTTCGTTACTTTTGTAGAATTTGTGATTAGAATTATCAAAAAGATAAGAGCAAACAATTTTCTATTTACCATTTTCAACCTCCCCAATAGCAATATATACGCCAGTTAAGCAGAATACCGATGATATTAGTGAGGCTTCCCACGACAAACTCCCCAAGGATGAGCCCAAGGAAGAAAGGCAAGGTCTGGCGATAACCTCTTAACCCAGCAACCCTGAGGCATATGAACTTTACCAGCCAGGCGATGAAGATAGGAAGCCAGAGCAGTCCCATAGACCAAGATGACGATACCGCATAACCCACTGGATGGAATGGCCACCAGAAATATTTCCCCCTGATGAAGACAAGGATAAGCGTGGAAACGAAACCCCAAATTGTGAAAATGCTACAAAGAACATCCCTTTCCTGGGGCATCGTCAGCCACGAATGTAAGCGGTTGAACGCCTCCCAGCCGTAACCAGTCACCCAAGGTGCTGCTTTTGCTGTAGCTCCCAGCTTATAATATGTATGGAGAAGCGCCCAAAAGCTGGCAAGTGAACCAACAAAGCTGGCAAAAAGCATAGCCCACATATATCTGCGAGAATCAACACCTGTCCTTTCCGCAATCTTCAAGCCTTCTATCTGATGCGGCATTGGATGTGCCCTGTATGCCCTATTGAAACACCAAGAAAGGGTGAAGAAGACCAAATCTCCTTTAGTGAAAGCCTCAACTCCCGCTATCCTGGTCAACATCTGGTCGGGACCAGCAAAATGCAAATCATGGACAGGTGAACCAAGCTCAACCCTTATCCGAGCTATAGCAAGGGAAAGGAGAAAGAATATAAGCAGAAAGAGAAAAGCTGTATCAGCTCGCATACCAGCCTTGAGGAGAAATACCATCAAGAAAGCGAAACCAAGAATCATCCCGATAAAAGCGGAGCGATAACTCATAGGCTCACCATCATCGCTTATCTCAGAAGCTTTGCCCAAAGCCCGCTTGAAGACCTGGCGAAGGTATTTCCTCGCCACCCAGATGACGAAAAAGGCGATACCTATGTAGGCGCCTGCTGATTGGTCGTTTATATAGGGCATATCTGGTCTTGCCACCTGCAGATTGAAGGCTACGCTAAGAACCTTCTGAAGCTTCCAATACCAATAGAAAAACCAACAGGAAAAAGCGAGGTCAAGGGGAAGGAGATAACCGAGCCCGATGATGCAGGGAAAGAAATAGAGGGGAGTCCAACCGATGGCATTCCAAGGAGGAGTCGTGATAAACTGCCCCAAGTCGTAGTCTCTTATAGCTATATGAGGAAAGAATGGAAAGTTGGCATTTATGTTGTTTATGATGTCGATAATCGCTGCTAAACCGAAGCCAGCCCACATAAGTTTGCTTTTAAAAAGGGATAATCCCTCCTCCGTAATGGCTAAAGGAAGCTGGATTATGGGAAAGGTCAACCTTTCATAATCGCTCCACTCTTTGCGGAAGATTATGTTTATACACATCATAACGAAGACCATCAACATAAAGAAGAGCATCCAGAAAAGGATGGGCTTTAGCCAAGCGAGGAGATGTTCTCTTGTGTAGAATGAAGACCAGCCGAGGAAATAACCCTCAAGAGCCCTCTTATCCATAACCACCAACCATTTCGGTAAATATTTGAAGAAAAGTTGTTGATATTTGTTCTCGGGCGTGGCGAACCAAACCGAATGGGTTGCAATTGAGACGAGAACCGGATAGTTATCTATCCCAAGCCAGCAGGAACCAAGACAAACCATAGAGTAGATAAGGAGAAGTTCACCGCGGTTGAGGGCAAAACGGGGGATATACTTTTTGAAGAACAGATTGAGCAAGACAACTAACAGGAGAGAAAACACGGCGTGGGCGAAGAGAGACATACTCGTGGGAAAAGCCCCGCCTTTTACTTCCTGCATATAGACTATCCACAGGTCGTTTAAGGGGATGAGGATAAACCCGATGAATATAGCTCTGAAGCTTATCCTTCGTGCCATTTATCTTCTATTCTAATACTGGCAACGAAAAGGATAAGCCTTTTTTCTTTTATTTCACAATCTCCAGCATCTGACCTCCGCCCGCTTCAAGCCGGATTTTAACCGTGTTGCCTCGGACGCTTAATGTTTTCATCCCTTCAAGAACCTTTATTTCCCTCACATCGGGCGAGAACTTCAGCAGAACTTCCCGTGGAGGTATATCTCCCCAGTTCTTGCTAACCCTACAATCCACTACCATTACCAGCGGATTCTCTCCCTTCTTCGTCAGCACACCTGCTATGAGTTCCTTATCCATTTCCTCTATCAGCTCTTTTTTGCCAGGTTTCCTCAAGCCCTCAACCCTTTTAATTTCCTCGTTTCCTTCAAAGGCTGTTATGTAGATTGCAGAACAATCCCTTCCAATAATCTTATCGCCCCACTGGGCAATACGATTATTCGCTTTTTTCACCACAGGGTAAAGAGGCGTCAGAGCTTTTCTAACCTCCTCCTCGCTGGAATACTCGCCATATCTTTGGAGGCTCCCACCGTTATAACAGAAATACCAAATGCCATCCGAACCGAAAACGAGGGCAAGATAAGCAGGGAAGCGGGTCAAGGAATCAGAAGGAAGATAATCGGTGCCGGGTGGCGGAGCAACATTGAACATTGGCCAGAACATTATCCCGTACTTCCTACACTCACTTGTCCAGCTCGCATATGCTGATATATAGCGAATTGCGAGCATATCTGCGGAAAGGTTCCATTCGTAAAGGGTGGGATATATCTGGGGATTAGCTATGGGATTATTATGTTCCGCCAGATTGCGAGGTGGTATCCAACCACAAAGCCAAGGCATCAGGTGGGGTTTGGGCTGACGGAAGAGGAAATTCGTGCAAGCGGATGTGCGTGGCGAAACTTCTCCCTGGTCGTCCCCAATCATAAAGCCAAGGAGTGATGGGTGCTTCCCTACCTTCTCATAAAGCCAGACAAGTTCCTCCAAACTCGCTGCGTGATGTAATGGGTGATCGTAAGGTTCAGACCAGGCTTTCCCACCCCATGGATGCTCATTTTTCGTATATGTATCAAACATAACCCATAATCCATATTTTTTAGCAAGGTCAAGCTCCTTAAGACATTTCTCTATATCCGCATAATCGTTCAACTGCATATAACGCCCAATCATCACAACATTGAAACCAGCTTCCTTGTAAAATTTCAATTCCGCTTCATTTGCCGAAGGACCCCACCAGGCACCGATTACGAATCCCTTGTAGCGAAAATCCCATCTATCACGCACTCGCGTTGGTAGGTCCGCACCCCTAAGAAGGAAACTGAACGCTAAAGAGATGATTGCACATTTTATCAATGTCTTCATATCCATCTCCCTTCCAAGATAAAAATAAATCTAATCTTCGGGAGGACCAAGCACCGCCCAGACGGATATATTGTCGTGGTCGCGATAGGGGTAGAAATGCCTTCCGCACTCGTTGCCCATCTGCTTGTAGTTCATCCACTTGGCGTGTCCATCGGCGAACACATAGTTGGAACCACCAGTGTGGCGTGTGTTCTTCTCCGTCCTACCGCCGGGGGTGCACCAGGGAGCGCAGTTGTTGGTGAAAACCATTCTGGAACCGCCACAGGCAATTGGGCGAAGGGCATCGCCGAAAACAACGGTCTCGGATGGAGTGGGCATATCGGACATTCTTATGATTATAACTTCGCCGACATTCGGGGAAACATTTCTACCCTCCCTTCTCAAAATCCTATAGAGCCACACACCGCCCATCAAACCGTTATAACCTATATCAACACTCTTACCGAGAAACTCACGAGGCCAGGTCCAGCCACCGCAGCCTCCGTGAGCTATATTCCTTTGAGGGTCGTCACCTGTTATGGGGCAGGCATCAGCAGAAGGGCAGTCGAAAACACTCGCATTTTTCACATAGGGATAAATCTTGCCCTGAACGGTGAAGTTGGGCGAACACATCTCCCTCTGAGCGTTCGCCGAACAAGCACACCAATCCAGCTGATAAGGAAAGCTTTCGTCCCAATCCTGTTGGTATGGTAAAGGTAAGGAAAAAAATGATAAAATGGGAGGAACAATGACTTCATTTTTAAAAGATAGGCGCCACTTCCCCCTTTACGGATGTGGCGGAGGTAAAGCCGAGTATGCTCATGGGCCATCTTCCGAGCCCGAAATCTTGTTTTTTGGCTAACCTCGGCGAAGCGCCTATAAGGGCCGTATTGAGCCC
>JACIXQ010000022.1 GCA_014360465.1 bacterium | reverse complement strand
TTTGTTGCTTGTCTGTACCTGCTGGCATTCGCTTTTATTGCCCTTTTGCTCTCAAGGGAGTATACTTCTTTCGGAATAGAGGCAATCATCTTCTTACACCTCCTTTTAGAAAGTTCGTTATAGGAATAAATTGTAGGAGATGATTGCCTCTTGTCATCATTATTATTGAGGAAACTACCCCTTTTCGAGTAAATTATTTTTGAGGAAGAGCGCCGTCTTGCGGTTATTATTAAAAAGTGCTACAATTTCATTGTGATTAAGAATAAAATTATAAAAATTAGAAAAGAAAGGAGGAAAAGAAGTGAAAAAAGGGTTTACATTGATAGAGCTGCTCGTGGTAATCGCTATCATAGCGATATTAGCAGCGATACTTTTCCCCGTTTTCAGCCAGGCAAGGGAAAAGGCGAGACAAACTCAATGCCTCTCCAATCTCAGGCAAATTGGGCAAGCAGCGCTGATGTATCTTCAGGATTGGGACGAGTATGACCTCCATCAGTGCCAGGAAATGGGAACGGGTTCCTGGGCAGCTACTCTTCAACCCTACATCAAGAACTGGAATGTATACTGGTGCCCGACCCTTGGCTATCCTGATACCACGGATTGGCCAGATTGTGTAAAAGCGATTGTGCCCCATTATGGGCTTAACGGTTGGGGGGCAGCGGAGTATTACACGGGAAGCTCCTGGCATTGGAGACACTACGGCGCCCAGAATCGTCCCTCCGAACGCTGCTGGTTCATAGACACAATTTACTGGGATAAGCCAACGGGCAAAGCTTATGCCTGGGGCTACTTCACTTTCTGGAACCAGTATTCCGCTGCTATGGACCCTACTTGGGACCTTACAGACTCTCGTCATCAGGACGGCTTCAATGTCCTTTTTCTCGATGGGCACTGCAAATATGTCAAGCGAGACCAGGTTTGCCAACAAGGCAATTACTGGTATAAGCTGGAATTCTGGGGCAATGTATGGAGCCCCACAGACTGAAGAAAGGAGGTCAAATTGAAGAAAGAGCTCTCTCCAATTACCCTCATAATAGTCATCGTTGTGATACTCGCCATCATCGCCTTCGTTTATATTAAATTCACATCTAAGCAGGTTAAAAAACCGCCGCCAGGGGTTATGCCGGTCCCCAAAGCCCCACCAAGTATGATAACACCGTTGATCTTTCACCTACCCCTTGTCTTGGAAATTCCAAGTAGTTAAATTTTAAAGCGGGCGTATATTTCAAAAGAATTTATAAGGAACTATGAATGAACGACTTCTTCGTCGTTCATATTATTCCATTATTGCTCTTTCCTTAGAGTAAATGTATAATGGATTTGCAATGGTCAAAGGTCATCTCTTAATTCTGCCCTTCCTTTCGCTGTGCTTTGTATCCATCATTGCATTCTCTGGGGAAGCAAATCCTTATGCCATAGCGACAGGAGCAGAAACTCTTGGTTATTATTCTCAGCTTTTTCCCCTTCTCAGAGAAGCAGGTGTTAGCTTTGTCCGGATTTTCCCCGAATGGGCTAACATCCAACCAAAAGAGAACCAGTGGGACTTCTCCCTCGCCGACGATTTGGTCAAATGCGCCAAGGAGAATGACCTCCAAATTCTCGGCATTTTCCTTTACCTTGCCCCCTGGGTCTCGGCAAAGCCTCCCTCTACCCGTGCTTTCCCCATCAAGGACATCCGCTATTGGCGGGATTATGTCAGAGAGGTTGTGAAGCGCTATAGCCAGGACATCAAATACTGGGAGGTCTACAACGAGTTTGCCGCCTTCAGCGAAAACGGAACCCATAAGGATTATGCTGAACTTGTTATAAACTCCTATGATGTGGTGAAGGAAATAGACCCCCAATGTAAAGTTGGGCTCAACTGGAACGAATTCGACCTGAGCTCGTTGGAGAAGGTGATAAAATTAGGAGCTGGTGGGCACTTTGACTTCGTCTGCGTCCATCCTTACGCAATTCTTGATAGGGTTATGCTCGGCAGAGAGGAAGCCATACTCACAATGATGGAGAATTTCAAAAAGATGCTGAGGAAAACCGGTCAAAGAGAAGATATCCCTCTCTGGGTAACTGAAATCGGCATCCCTGCAACCGATGACCCTGCCTCGGAAAAAAGACAAGCAGAAGCCCTAATCAAAGCTTATGTCCTTTGCCTGCTCCAAGGTATTGAGAGGATTTTCTGGTTTGAGGGCAGAGGTCCCACCTATGGTCCAGGTGGCAGTTTCGGAATCCTCAAGGAAGATTGGTCAAAACGAGCATCATATTATGCCTTACAAACCTTGATAAAACTCCTCGGTCCCAACCCCAAATACCTGGGATGGTTCCCCCTTTCCGACTACAGCCACAGCTATGTTTTCAGGGGAGAGAAGGGCGTGGTTATGGTAAGCTGGGCAAGCAAGGATGAGAGAATTCGCCTTCCCAAAACCGTCAAAGTCATAGATTATATGGGGCAATCCGTTTCATTTGGAAACGGGAATACTTTATCCCTTAGTTCCACTCCGGTTTTCCTTCTACATCTTCCCACGAATTGGATAATCCAAGCGATAAATAACAAAAATAAACCTTTCCCCTGGCTGAAAGATTATAGAAAGGCCACGGAAGTTCGCTGGAGTTTAGGGAAAGATGGAAAGGACATTGAGAAGGGTCTTTACAGAATACCTTGGCAAAGAGGCAAAAATGTGATAAAGGACAATGATACCTACGCCTTGCGAACAGATAGGAATAATAAGGATTTCTATATAGAGTTTGATGTTGCCGATAGCTTCGCATCAGTAGGAGACAACGAGCTTGAAATAACCGTTGTAGCCCGCCGACTGGACGAATACCAGCCAGAAGGAACGGGATGCAACATTATCTACGAATCCACAGAGGGCTATAAAACCATTAACGACTGGTGGAGCATACCACCTGGAACCGGCTGGTATGAACATACCTTTCATATCAAGGACGCCAATTTCGCCAACTGCTGGGGTTGGAACTTCTCCATCAGTGTCGTGGCATCACCCGGTGATATCTGCGTCAAAGAAGTTATAGTTAGAAAACAAAAAACTAATCAATAGGAGGAGTTTAAAATGATAGGAAAAGAACTGAGAATGGCAAGGTTATTCAACCGCAAAAGCGGTAGAATGGTCCTTGTAACGATGGATCACGGAATTTGCATAAATCCGATGAAGGAGATCGAGGACCCCATTAAGGTAGTGCGGCTTATAATTGAAGGCGGGGCAGATGCAATTCTCCTTACCCCTGGCATCGCCAGGAAGGTTTACAAAGAAATAGCAGGTAAAATAGCCCTTATGCTCAGGATAGATGGAACAGCCACATCAATAGGACCGGATTTAACAAACGACGAACTGATATTCACAGTGGAGGGAGCCTTAAGGATGGGAGCTGATGCTGTTGCAACATTCGGAGTTATCGGGGTACCAAGGGAAGCCCAGCTTTCCCATAAAATAGGGATGGTCAACGAAGCCTGCGAGAAATGGGGCATGCCGATGCTTACGGAGATGATTCCCCCTGAGATACTTGAACATCAATTCAAGGATAGAGCGGAAAGGAAATGGCCCTCGGACCCCGAAATCGTTAAATTCAGCGCCAGGGTAGCAGCTGAGCTTGGGGCGGATATCGTCAAGGGGTACTACACCGGTGACCCTGAAAGCTTTAAGGAAGTTGTCAAATACTGCCCCGTTCCCTATGTCGTTCTGGGCGGTCCTTCTTCAGATGACCCCGATGTCTTCCTCAATTTCATCAGGGAAGCGATGAATTGCGGTGCTAAGGGGGTATCCGTAGGAAGGAATGTCTGGACTTTCAGAGACCCTGCAGCTCTAATACGCGCAATCTGCAGAATCGTTCACGACGATGTGGATGTCCCAACGGCAATGAAGGAGATTTGATTATGAGAATAAATTGGACAAAGGGGAAGGAAATAGAGGGAGAAAGGGAAGCGATTATAGCCAAAGCGAAAGAAATCATAAGTAGCTGGGGACTTAAGATGCCGGATGGCATCACTCTCCTCCTTGATTTTGGGCTTGGCGATTTCTTGCGATATGGACTCGTTGAATTCTGGATTGCCAATGAGGAAAAGGAAGGCTACTGTGGTAAGTTCCTCTTTCTATTTCCTAACCAAACTTGCCCCGCACACCATCATAGACAGAAACACGAAACATTTTTCGTCCTCAAAGGGAAGGTTTCTATGAAAGTAAATAACGAGGAAAAAATCATTGAAGAAGGAGGCACTCTTCCTATGCCTCAGGGAACCATCCATTCCTTCACCGCTATTGAAGGACCAGCCCTTATTCTTGAGGTCTCCAAGCCCTGCGTCGCCCGCGATAGCATTTTTGAAGATGAACGAATAGGGGTGCTTTGATTATGGAGGATTCCTTCTATTTCGCTGACAAAACCTGGCCCGAATTGGAAGAAGCTGTGAAAAGAAACTCCCTCATCATCCTTCCCATCGGCACAATAGAAGAACACGGGAAGCATCTTCCCGTCTCAACCGATAGCGTCATCGTCAATGAGATAGCAAAAGGAGCGGCGGAAAAATTAAAAGGTGAGATTCCTACCCTCGTTCTTCCCACCCTCTGGACTGGCTATTCAGCAAAGGAAATGACCCACTGGCCGGGGACAATCAGGGTCAATCCTCTTGTCCTTATTCAGTTGATTCACGATATCCTCGCATCTCTGATAGAGATGGGCTTCAGAAAAATAATTATCTTGGATGGACATGGACATCATAAGGGTATAATTGAGGTGGCTTTGCGTCAGATAGGCGATGAATACGGGGTCTTTCCCGCAAGTGTGAGCCCCGCGGGCTTGAGTGCCGAGCTCTATCGCAAAATAAGAATGTCCCAAATTGGAGGAAGTATTCACGGGGGAGAATGGGAAACCTCGCTTATGCTTCACTTTAAGCAAAAAGTAAAGAAGGAAGAGTTCACCGCTGAGGACATTATGCGGTATCACTCGGAATTCGTACCCGGCGATAACTTCGCCCCCGGAAAAGGAGTTTTTTGGTCAACCTGGGGAATTCAGAAAAGCGAGACGGGCATTTATGGCGACCCAACCAAGGCGAGTGAGGAGACGGGAAAGCTGCTCTATGAGGAAATAGTCCAAAAGCTTTGCCAGTTCATAAAAGAGTTTTATTTTTATGAACCAAAGGGCTAAGTTTATCGGCATTGATGTAGGAACAAGCGGATGTAAAGGTTTAGTTTTAGATGAAAAGGGTAAAATTTTAGCCAAGGCTTATGTTGAATATCCCCTTCTTTATAAGCAATGGGGAATAGAACAATCTCCGCTCCAGCTTTGGCAAGCGGTGGAAAGAATAATCACAAAACTTGAAAGCACTACGGAACCTGATGAAATCAAGGGAATCGGGATTACATCGCAAGGGATAACATTCATACCGGTTGATGGTAAGGGCAAACCTTTGTCAGATGCCATTTCCTGGCTTGATACCCGTGCTACTGAAGAATTGAAAGAAATACTGAAAGAATTCTCTCCCGAAGAAATTTTCCATTTGACAGGTAAAAGGGCAGAAGCATATTATGTTCTACCCAAACTTCTCTGGCTAATGAAGAATCAACCACATATATATGAGAAAACTTCTAAATTCTTGCTCGTTGCCGATTATATAAACCTAAAGCTCACGGGTGAAATAGCAACCGACCATACACTGGCAAGCGGAACGCTTCTTCACAATGTGAGGCAAAACAAATGGTCAAATTATATCCTTGAAAAGTTCGCGATAAATCCCGCCAACCTGCCATCACTTCATCACGCTGGAGAAGTAACAGGTTACTGGAAGAGAATACCCGTCACCATAGCCGGTCAGGACCAGAAATGCGCTGCATATGCGGTAGGACTCAGAACGGGTAAAGCTACGATATCCCTCGGAACCGCCTCTGCTATAACCACCCTCGTTGAAAAACCTGTTCTTGATGCGATGATGAGGATACCTCTCTTCCCATATATAATCAAAAATAGTTGGGTTCTTGAAGGCGTTGTTTCAACCGCTGGTGCAGCTTATGACTGGGCAAAGAAAACCTTAAAAGGTAAACTAACGCACCAGCTCTCAGCTGATAAAATACGCAATCTTCCTTTCTTCCTCCCTCATCTCTCGGGAGCCTCATCCCCCCTTTGGAGAGAAGATATACGAGGCAGTTTCCACAACATCTCACTATCCACCACTCCTGAGGAAATGCTTTTATGTATTTTGGAAGGTGTCTGCTTTGAGATAAGAAAGAATATAGAAGTTATAGAAGAACTTGTTGGGGAAATAGAAGAGATTATAGTTTTTGGAGGAGGAGCGAAGAACAAGGTCTGGCTCATTCTTTTAGCCAATTCTTTAGGGAGAAATATCATTGTCCCAAGGATAGAGGAAACCACAGCTTATGGGGCCGCTTTGCTCGCTGGCAAAGCAATGGGCGTTTTGAAGGAGGAACCGCTAACGAAAGTACAAGTCATAGAGTGTAAAGACGAAATGAAAGCAATTTTGGAGGAACGTTTCCAAAAATACCTACTTTATCAAGAATAAGACGAAGATTAGAAGCGAATTCCCCCTTTACCTTAGAGAAACTGCCAACTTACTTGCCTTCCTCATCCCATCAAGGGCATCGGAGAGCATCTCTATAGCCTCAAGATTGATTTCCCTAATTTCCTCTGGATAGTTTGCAACTAAATAAGCCCTGCCGGAAGCAAGGTTCAACTTAACCTTTGTATTATAGAAGAAATGCCCAAAGATGAGGAGAGAAAAAGGATTTTCGCCCTTTTGATTGAAGACGAATTCCTTAGGATTTACATAAAACTGATTCATTCCCAGGATAAGCGAACCTTTGTAATCAACTATATCGGCGTAGGGTTTCTCCTCATTTAAATGAGATTTAGCTCCCATAATTATCACGCTACCCTTTTTGTCGCCCTCTTTTCCCTCAAGATATATGTGTTGTTCAGATTGCTCGTTGTAAAAATCGGTGAAAATCGCGGAGTTGCTGTCATAAATGTAAATGCTATAAGGAACAAGGGTGGAAAGCCTCATCAGAAAAACAGGTAGAATTTCCGAGTTTCCCCTAATGATAACCGACCCTTCATAGGAATTTCTGAACAACATCTTCGCTCCCTTACAATTTTCAATCCTGATGTTTCCCTGAATATGCCAAACATCTACAAAATCATTAGGTCCAAGACCTTGCAAATGCAACCCTTTTTCAAATGGTTTCTTCTGATAACAACCAAATACGAACACCCTGTTGTAGACAACATAAGAACCCTTATTAGATGTAGTGTGGAGTATGTCATCACCATTTTGACCTTGGGGAAAATCCCCGTGCCCGATGCAGATGTTCTCTATATGGACATTATGAGCGTCCCTGATGGAGAGTATCGCTCCACCTTTCTCGCCAGCCCAAATTATTCCGGTTCTGAATCCTGTACCCCCGAAGAAGAAATTAGAACCGCTGATTTTGAGAGTCTTACTCACCTTATAACAGCCAGTTGGAAGATAGGCAATTGCTGATTTTCCATAAGCTTTGGCACAATCTATCGCTTTCTGGATGGCCTCGGTATCATCGGAAATCCCATCCCCTTTCGCTCCGAAATCGGCTTTCGCATCAAATACCTTTGTAGGGATTAACGCGACATTCGGAATAACTGCACGGCGCGGCTTTAATTCCAATGGTTCTACCTTCCCTTTGGGAACCTCCACAATCACTGCATTCTGAGGGGAATCCAATAATTTAACATTCCCCTCCACTCTGTTATTGCTCAATATCAACCGCTGGTCCTCTCTAACAACCTTTATTGCTGTTGCTTTTCCCGACGGCTGGGAAAATACACAATCTAAAATAAGCACGGGAGAACCATTAAGGATTACCGCTCCCTCGGTAGATTTCCAGTTCGTGATGCGGCAATTCTCTATCGTAAGAGGTGAAATCGTTCCCAATTCCCGCAAAAATACGCCAGAGCCATAGGATGTAGTGCGTCGGACGGAGTTACCATGTTCGCTAAGGAACTGGATATCTGTTCCATTGAATTCAAAGTGGCAATCACGCACATAGAAATTGCCGTGAAGGTCGCTTATTCCTATCTCGCAATTCCTGAATTCGCATCTATCAAATGTGTGATTGTAATCGTTGAAATTGAACATACTGACGCCTGTCTTGCAATTTTCAAATAAGCAGAAACGATAGGTAGTCTCAGCAGATGCTAATTTCTCTTGGAATCCTATGCGAATGCCACAATCAGTGAAATTGCGAAAAACCTCAAATTCGTGAAGCGATTCCGTATTAAAGCGAAGTTGGGAGGCGAAATCCAAACCAACCCCTGCTCTGTTATTTCCATCCCAGACTATCCCTTGGAAAGTAGAATAAGCCAAACCATTGACCCAGACCATTCTACCCCCATCCTCGCCTTCCCAAACTATCCTCGTATCCCTTCCATGCCCGATGATACTCACTCCTACTGCTGGACCCCTGAATTCTATAGTGTTTTTTATGACATATGTGCCAGGCGGAAAATAGATTACCATTCCGTCCTTGAGTTCGGAGAAAACCTTCTGAAGAGCTATCGTATCGTCGGATTTACCATCCCCTTTAGCAGGTGGATTGATGTCTGTTTTAACATTTATCCAATCCGAGCGCTCTTGCCAGTTAAGCGAAGGAATACTCGCGCCAAACAAAGGGGAAATCCCTATAAAGACGATCAGCTTTATCAAACAAAAACTAATCATCTATTTCCCATATTAAACTTTAACCAGAAGGTATATTTAGTTGGTAGCCAGGGGGTTGATTAGTGGGAACTTGGGGTTGTGCAGATGGCGTTGATGGTTGAGCAGGTAGATTCGTGGAAGGCTGGGGTATTTGCTGTTGAGGAAGTTGTTGCTGAGGGACTTGCTGCTGAGGGACTTGTGGCTGGGGAATGGCTTTGAGGGCGTCTTTTGCTCTATTGAGCGCCTCCTCTGGTGATACGATACCCTGAACCGCTGAATAAACGAACCTTGCAACAACCTGATTCTCCTGCGGATATGAACGGAATGAAGGGCAAGGGGAAGCATAGGAAAGGGCAAGCGATTCCAGGTCTCTATTGTTTTTCTTATTCAAGTAGCCAACAAGCCTAAGGAAAGCTTTGGCTTCTTTAGCCATCGGCGAGTTAGCCATAAGCGCTACACCTTTAACTTTACCAAGAGAGACAGCCGGTTTCTTCTCTAAATCGTATATATCTTGGGAAGGTGGAACCAGGGCAACTTCCACACCCGAAGGTAAATCATCTCCCCATACAACGGTAAAGACACACCCTCCTCCCTTTACAGCTTCCTTGGCTTCTTCTTCATCAGCCTCATAGGAACGTGGGTCAATCAAGTCGTCCTTTGAGAGAGCAGAAAGAGCCACGAGCGCTCTTCTGGAAGCATCCGTGAAGTTAGGCTTATCCTGTGAATATGAGCTTCCACCATATATCGCTGAAAAAAGCTCAAAATCCTCCAAGATATAATCGCCCTTCATCGGTAGAAGTAAGGGATATTGGACACCTCTCGACTTGAGGAGCCGCATCATCTTCGCCCACTCCTCAAAAGTAGCTGGAGCACGAGGTGGCAATCCTTTCTCCAAAAGTAACGATGTATTTATCAAAAGAACTTTCCCCTTCCCACCGAGGGGGAGAGCATAGACACTTCCCCCCTGGCTGAAAGCTGAGGTGAGAGGAGAAGATGTATCGGAGATGATATCGTTGAGCGGTTGAAGTTTTCCTTCCTGCACCATACCCATTATCTCAGCAGAGGTTCCTACGAACAGGTCGCAATCGCTCTGGGTAGAAACGAAATCTATGTTCACTCCCAAAGCATCCCTAAGTATATTGGCTGCATCGCTCAAAATCCCATAATCCACGAGGTCCTCTGGCGATACCGCTATCCTCAGTGAGGTAGGCGCGGGTGATGCCTGCTGGGGCGACTGGGGGGTAGTGGCTGTGGTTTCCTCAGTTTTTTCCGGAGGTGGAGAAAAGGTAAATCTCTCTACGCAACCCGTAAGATCAAGGATTAACAAAAACGCGAAGAAAATCAGGATTATGCGACCGATTTTCAATGTGATTTCACCTCGCTTTTGAATCTTTCAAGGAGCTGTTTAGCTATAAGGTCATCTGGATACTTCTTCAGTTCCTCCTCCAGAATCTCTATTGCTTCTTTCATCTTTCCCTGATGGCGGAGAGAATGGGCGAACATTCGCCAGACATAGGGAGGGGCATCTTCTTCCTTTACAGCTTTACTATAAAATTCCTCTGCCTTTTTATAATCCTTTCTGTTAAGATAGAAGAGCCCTATATCGCTGTAGGATTCCCATCCAGGCGCTTTCTCCACGGCTTCCTTCAACCATCCTTCAGCTTCCTTTTCCCTCCCCATGCTATCGGCAAGCCAGGCAGAGGTGAGATAAGCTTCAACAAAGGAGGGGTCAAGGATAACTATGAGTCTGTTTATCTTTATACAATAGTCGTATTCGCCCTCGTGCCAACAGTCGTCGCTCCTCTCCCATAGATAATCCACGAACTGGTCCCTTGCCCGTAAAAACGGCTCCCTCGTCTCCTGATTCTGTAGCAAGGATAACAAAAGAAGCCATATAACTCCTCCCCCCGCTACGCAGAGGGTAAGCTTATTCTTCCCTTGCTTTTTCATAAAAAACCACCTTCCTTGGACATTTTTTCAATTATATCATAATTTTCCAATCTTCTCAAAATTTTATCTCCCAATTTCCACACTTTCCGCATTCCAGGCTTCAACAGAGAGCGATTTCAATTCCTTAACCTTCCCATCAACATTTTGCATAACCTCAAACTTCACCACCTTTTCCTCGCCTGGTTCAAGCCAAAAATATCCGTCCTCAAATCGTAGACAATCCGAAACATCGGGTGCACTGAAATGAACACCAACAGCGGGCAAACTGCCAATATTTTTCACCAATACTTTCTTTCCCTCCCATCTTGCTTCAAGCTTTGTCAGCGGCAAAAGGAAAAGGCAACCCGGCTTCTCCCTGAAATTGAACCAATAGTAATTTCTTGCCAAAGTTTTCCCCTCTTTCCTCAAATCAAGTAGAAGTAAAAGGGGGTTGATATTTTGCAAGGGGACCGATAATTCAATGTTTGCGATATGGAGATTCTCCCTACCATTGGAAGAAAATTCCACCTTCTTCTCCTCAACTACCTTCAGTTCCCCATCGTAAAGCTTTATGATGACCTCGCCATTCCCCTGAAATTTCCTATTGTCGTCCAGAAGCCAGATTTCTATGGGAAGGGAACCACCACCCGGATAACTGAATGATTTGAAGAGAGCAACGACCTGCAAAGGAGCATAAGCATCCTGCACGAAGTAATGAGCTATCTTTGGCACCCCATACCAATCCACGGTTGACCAGGAACATCCGGGGAAAACATCCGTTAGTTTGTAATAAATCACCCCCGTAGAATAGGGAAAAAGTGTTCGCATCCTTTCGAGAACAACCCTTATGCCTGTCGCCTGTGCCAGCTGGCTTCCCTTTATGAATCCCTTCAAGTCCTCACAGGGGTCAAACTCCTTAGCATATCGGAGAAGATGCACCATATTCTGGGGAGTGAAGGTGGGCGTGTGATGGATGAAGGCGCTATCGTCCCTCGGAGGCCAGGTTTCCCATTCCTCAGGGGGAAGGTATTTCAAGGTGCTCTCATAGGAACAAGGAGAAGCGAGACCAAATTCCCCGATGAAAGGAGCTGTCAGCTCGAGATTTCTCTCTAAGGGCCGAAGCCCCCAGTAAACATCATAGTTATGTATGCTTCCGCCATATGGGTCTGTCCGATGATAGGGTCGTGTGCCATCAAGTTCATAACATCTCCTGCCGAGAAGCTCTATCAACCAACCTTGCCCGCTATGTTCGTTACCTCCACACCAAAGGACGAGGGATGGATGGTTCCTCAATCTGCGAATGTTTATGTCGGCAATTTCCTCCGCCACAGCCTGCCTTATAAGGTCGAATTTCTGCCAGGTAAGGGGAAATTCCTGCCACACCATTATACCCAATTCGTCGCAGATATCATAAAATGTGTCAGTTTCGAGAAGCCCGCCACCCCAGGAACGAAGGAGCTGGATGTTTGCATCTTTCGCAAGCATGAGGAATCTTTTGTAACGCGATTCATCCAAGCGCAGAAAGGCATCAAGCGTTGCCCAGTTTGTCCCTTTAACGAATACTCGCTCACCGTTGATGACAAATGTCCAGTTGTAAAGATGGGGTTTGGGACCATCTGGAAGCGGCTCCATTTTTATAGTGCGTATCCCGAATCGTGTTGAGCGAACATCGGTAAATCTCTCTCCAACTTTAAAACCAATCTCTAATTTGTATAGGTTCTGGTCGCCAAGTCCATTGGGATACCAAAGACGCGGATTAGGTATGCTAAATTGGAAATTCCCCTCCCAGAATTCCTTCTTGCTCTGAATAGGATATGAAAATCGGTAAGTTTCTCCTTTGAAGTTGGCGGGCGTGATTATCCCTTCAAGCACTCCCCTGAAGCTACCCTTAGACCTTAACCCAATATAAAGGTTCATCAACCCTCGCTTAGCGTCCTGTGTGGAGATAAAGAAATCGGTTATTTCCACGCTTGGAATCTCCTCAACTCTAACCGAGCGCCAGATGCCTATTGGCGGGCAATTCACATAATGCCAGCCGTAAACGCAATTTGTCTTAAACACAATTGTCCAATCAGGAGGAATTGGGTCCAGACGAACTATAAGGGTATTTCTTTCTCGGACGATTCCCGTGATGTCAAATGTTGGTCCACCAAAAGGTCCTTCGTGTTCTCCCAATCGGACGCCATTCAGATAGAAAGTTGCACTGTAATCCACCCCCTCAAATACAAGCCTTGTCGGCATTCCTGTCTTCCATTCAAAGTCCCTCCGTAACCACCATTCCTTTTCTGCAACCTCCTTTCGAGCGATCTGGTCGTTGAAACCTACAGTTGGGTCGGGAATCTTTCCTGCCTTGAAGAGAGCATTCTGCACGCTACAGGGAACTTCAGCCTCTATAGCCTCTTCCCATCCCTCACCCCTGATAAGTTTTCTTTCGTTCCCTTTTCCGCGAGGGAATCCTATCATCAACCATTTGCCATCCAACTTAATACTACTGTTTGGAGATTTGAAACTATTCTCCTTTGCCTTTTCCAATTTTATTTTAATAGGAGGTAGAGCGAAAGGAGAAGATGAAGGGGCAAAGACTTCTCTATCCAAATCGTCAAGGGATTTCCCTTTTAAACCTTCTTCCTCCCATAGTTCTTCATAGGTGGTTGCTCTAAGCAATCCTTTCTTTGCTGCCTGGGCAATTTTAAGGGCTGATTTCAACCAATAATCCCTTACCTTTTCCCCCATATCCTCTCCACCTCCCCAATGAACAAGCCATCCCTTGCCATAGGGGATAGCTCTCAAACATGGAACCCCATCGGAGCTCCAGATAAGGACAGCTGAACGCTCCACTTCTAAAACTCGGATTGGACGAACAGGCAAGTCGGATGGGTTCTGAAGCGATAACTCCTCTCCCTGCTTCGTAAGTCGCAATTCCCCGCTGGCAGTTGCAACGCTAGCTCGCCAGCCAAAGAAATCATCCCAGTGATTAGTATCAAGCTCGCCGGTTTGGATATCCTTGCTTATGTAATGCGGAACCCCTATAGGCATAATGTAAATTCCACCATTAGCTACATATTCCTTCAACGCCTGAGCGACAGGACCACCCCACTTTCCCTTTTCCGGATAGGTATGGTCAGTTGCAATAATAACAACATCATATTGTGAAAACCCTTCAAAGGAAAGCTCATCCCTTCCGATAAGTTTCGCAGAATAACCAAGCCTTTCAAGAAATTCAACCACAGCTTTTCCCTTCCAGAGAGAAGCATAAGGCTTCGCCCAGGTGGAGTAATCCACTAACTCATCGGCAATTATTCCGATTTTCAAATCACATAAAGCCTGAAGAAAGGAGATAAAAAACAAGCTGAGGATTAACGTAGGTTTGATATTTGCTCCCTCCCTTCACTTTTAATAATCTTAACCATTTTAACAAGAATCTTCGGTTTGTTAAATAACCGTCTTTCCTCAAAAATAAATTGCTTTGAAAGCTTGTTCCGTTTATTCATTGTTATACCTCCTTACCTTTATTTGATATGCTTTGTCAAGTCTTTTCTCCAACATCTCAATCCGTTCTGATAGTTCAAATAAGTCTATATTAGCTCTCATTGCCTTTAGTTTTTCCTTCGTCTCCTCCGATACTTCGGAAAGTTCTAACACTCTATTGTATGGTGTGTTGATATCTTTTTGCACTCTTACCTTATCACCTTCCTTTACCTTGCCTTTTGTCTTTATCGTAGGAGTAAAAATGTTGTGCCTCAAACTTAGAAGGTAAAGAAGTGTTCTCAGTATCTCGCCTTCTTCTTCCGAATCATATCGCCGCCAACCTGTATAACGCCTAACAAGTGACCAATTCTTGCTCTCTACATAGGGAGCATCATTCTTGCGATAGGGACGAGAACGCCTAAACTTTATACCCTTCTCTTGGCAAAATCTATACATATGATGGTTCAAGAATTCTGAACCGTTATCCGTGTGTATACTCTTTACATTTATAGGCATATCACTGATGATGCTCTTCAAAGCCTCTACAGTCCACACCATAGCTTTATTCTTTAAAAGGCGCAACTCCGTCCAATCCGTGGTCACTTCCGTGGCGGTAAGCGTGAAGAAAAATTCTCCTTTTGCTGATTCCCCACTATGGTAGAGAATGTCCACTTCCATATCCCCGGTTTCCTTTCTCTTATCAAAATAGCTTTCCGTGGGAACGGCTCTTTTAACATTTGAGCTGAAGGGATTGCTTTTGTATTTCCCCTTGGCTCTCAATTTCCATCTATGCTGTTTGAGCAGTCTATCTATTGTAGCGGGACTTATTTTCAGTAGTTTCTCCTTTATCTCCTCCGATACGGACACTAATTCAGGATGGGAGAATAACTTATCGCTGTTTGCAGAAATGTAAACCCTTAAGTGCTTAGAGGAGATGTATCCCGCTACTCTCCATATCTTCAAAAGATAAGGGACTATCTCTTCCGAGTAAATCTTTTTCCTTCCCCTCCTATGTATACTTCTGCTATCCCATTCCCCTAAAAATCTTACCCCTTTGAAGTATATCACTTTACCACATCCCCTCAAGAGCCGTGCGATATAAGAGCGTGTCCAGTGTAGAATTGTACATAACTCATTAAGTAAAAGCGTCTTCTCTTTCTTTGTTGATTCTCTGTACCTGGTGGCATTCGCTTTTATTATTGCACGTTTGCCCTCAAGGGAGTATACTTCTTTCGGAATAGAGGCAATCATCTTCTTACACCTCCTTTTAGAAGGTTTGTTATAGGAATAAATTGTAGGGGATGATTGCCTCTTGTCATCATTATTATTGAGGAAACTACCCCTTTTCGAGTAAATTATTTTTGAGGAAGAGCGGAGATTTTTCAAATTTGAGAGCAAAATTTTATAATGGAGGTGCTCTGAGTGAAAGAGCAAAAGAGAAGAAAATATGAAGCACCGAAGTTAACTGTAGTTCCTCTCAGGGCGGAGGAAAGGTTCCTTATCTGCGCGAAGGACGATAATGCTACCTGTGTTTTGGTGATGTCATAGCTCGTATTCTTTTATTGCTGGATTCGAGCTCAGTAAATGAAACGCTATCAATTAAAAGAGAAGGAGGTTTTCTTAATGAAAGAGCAAAAGAAAAGGAAATATGAAGCACCGAGGTTAACTGTAGTTCCTCTCAAAGTGGAGGAAAGACTCCTTTCCTGTGGCAAGTTTCCGCCGGGGCAAGGTGGAGGTGGGTGCGAGGGACTACCTATCCACTGGTCGTAACTAATGGGTATTTACGGAATTAAAGCTAATACTTTTAATTTAATTAATGCGACGGAAGGTTAATTTTTTGTTGCGTAAGGTAGGAGATTTAAATATTCTTGTTCCGATAGGGCAGGAAGTTTTGGATTTGAACGCCGTTATAACCTTGAACGAAACGGGAGCCTATCTTTGGGAATTGTTGGAGGAAGAACGTTCCGCTGAAGAGCTCGCTATAGCCTTATCGGAGGAGTTTGATGTTGATATAGCCCAAGCGAGGATTGATGTTGAGAATTTTTTAAAGGAGCTAAGAGAAACAGGATTAGTGGAGGATTAAAGGCTTTCCAAGAGTTATATAGGGAAAAAGCGATGTAACACTCTCCTCAAAAGGAGGTGTTCAGCTGGAATACGCCGATTTCAGGAAATTTGTTGAGGAGCTGAACAAGAAGGCGGCAAACTCTCGTATTCCCCTAAATGGAACATTTGAACTTACTGCTCGATGTAATCTTCGTTGTCGTATGTGTTATATAAATAACCCCCCCAAAGATAGCGCTCAGCTTAAGAGTGAGCTCAGCGCCGAGCAATGGATATTGTTAGGGAAAGAAGCGGTGGATAATGGGATGCTTTTCCTCCTTCTCACTGGTGGCGAGCCATTGCTCCATCCCGGTTTCTTCCAAATCTTGGAAGGGCTCAAGCCATTGGGTATCTTGCTCATCCTTTTTACAAATGGAACGCTCATCACGAAGGAAGTAGCCAAACGCATCGCCCAATCACCACCTTATAGAATTGAAATCACCCTCTATGGCGCAACGGAAAAGACCTATGAAGCTGTAACCCGTATTCCCGGCAGCTATGCCCAATGTTTGGCAGGGATAGAAGCATTGTTAGAGCAAAGGCTGCCCCTTTTGTTGAAAACAACTATCACACGTCAGAATGTTGGAGAGCTGGAGGCTATGCGCCAACTGGCGCATAGTTTCGGCGTACCTTTTATTGGGTCTTGGCTACTCACGGAAAGAAGAGATGGAGCGCCCTCAGAGGTAAAGGATTGCCGCTTATCTGCAAGAGAATGTGTTATGCTTGAGGCAACTGACCAAATCTCCGCTACTGAGTGGCAGGAAGCCGTGCTAAGGGGAGAGAAGAATTCTGAGGAAAACTTTTACTGTTTAGCGGGAAAAAGCACCTTCGTTATAACCCCATCTGGGGAGATGAACATCTGTATAGACTTGCCTTTCCCTTCGGCAAAGCCACTGGAAATTGGCTTCAAATCAGCCTGGGAAGAGGTTCAGAAGTTCGTTGACACCGCTCCTCCCCTCTCACCCATTTGCCAAGCTTGTGAGGACCGCATCTTCTGTCCCCGTTGTCCCGCCTGGTCATACTTAGAAAACGGAACATTGACCGAACCTGTTCCTTATCTATGTGAAATCGCTAAAGAGAGAAGGAAGATTTATGCGCCATAAATTTTATATTTCCATAGCTGATATACTCATAGAGGTTGAAAGCTCCTTATCCTTAAAAGAAATGGGGATTGAGAAGAGATATGCCTCATTTTTGGGGATACCGAAAAATCCTTTCGCCCGAGTTCATCTTCGTTGGGAGGAAAGCCTTGAGGAACCGAGGGCAATGGGCGATTTGATATTTGACCCCGGCTCTATATGGAGGCTTTTTAGGAATGGAGAAGGGTTTTATGCGGAAATCAGATATGGTGGCGAGGAGAATAAAGCAGTTATCATAGCTGATAAGGAATGGGATAATATCGTGATGAAGGAGAAGAGGGGAAAAGATGGATGGCAAAGTGTGTTCGGGATAGGAGGAGGCGAGATAATCCTAAGGGTTAAGATGCCGATTACAGGTGGTTTGGTCTTCCACGCCGCGGGCATTGATTATAATGGACAGGGGATAATGATAGTTGGTCACTCTGGGGAGGGAAAAAGCACGATGGCGAATTTTTGGAAAAATGAGCCGAATGTAATCGTGATGAGCGATGACAGGATAGCTGTCAGGGTTATTGGGGATGAGGTGTTCTGTTATGGAACACCTTGGGGTGGGAGTGCTGAGATAGCCTCCAATCATTCTGTCCCCTTGCGGGCGATTCTTCTCCTGGAGAAATCACCCGAGATAGAAATCCATCCTCTACCTCCATTTGCCACTCCGATGCTTCTGGCACGTGCCTTCATCCCCTGGTGGGATGAGCATCTGCTTGAGCTATCTATGAAAAGCATTCACGATATTATCGCCAGAGTTCCCCTTTATCTTCTTCGCTGGCGCCCTAAACAAGAGGCGTTAAATCTGATAAAATCAATATTATGAACATTAACCTGCGAGAGCTGGAGCCTCTCATTGAGGAATCTCTTAAGAGAGGGCAACGGGTTAGACTCACCGCTAAAGGAAGCAGTATGTTTCCCTTCATCAGGAATGGCGATGTCGTTGAATTAGAGTCATTTAATTTTCAGCCCAAATTCGGAGATATACTGTTGATAAGAAGGGCGGATGGCAAATATGTTATGCATCGGGTTGTGAAGGTGAAGGGAGAATTATTTTATTTGAGGGGTGATTCATTAAATAGTCTGGAGGGTCCATTTGGGAAAGAGAACATCATAGGGAAGGTTGTAAGATGTTATAGGGGTGGGAGAGGGTTTGACTTATCTCGGGGCTTACCCCACATTGTGGGGATTCTTTGGGTGCATCTATTTCCCCTTAATCGTTTTCTTCGTCAGATATTGAGAAGTTTTATAAGACCATTTAAACACCTTGCGGGGATTTGTTTGCGTTTCATTCAGAGTTCATCTTGCTACAGGAGATTAGGAAGGCGTTTCCTGAAATACGAGGTGGGCTATGCCACCGTAGAGGATATTTCTCAACTATATCAGGATTACGAAGAGGGTAAGGCTTCGCTTTTTGAAAAGAGAAGGAAGATATTCGTCGCTAAGATGGGTAAAAAAATAATAGGTAGCGTTAACCTTTATCACCATCCTCAAGAAGATGCTCCTTTTGAGGGGCATTGGATATATTCGCTTTATGTCGCCCCCTTATATCGGGGTTTGGGTGTGGGCGAAGCATTGATGAGGCGCTTGCTTGAAGAGGCGAGGAAGGAAAGAGCGAAGGAGGTTTTCCTTTTCGTAAGAGCGGATAACAAACCAGCAATTTCTCTTTACGAGAAGCTCAATTTTGAGAAGATAACTTTACCGGATGTGGAAAAATTTCTTAAAACTGACCCTCGTTTTCGCAATCATTCTTATGTAGTGATGCGTTGGAGGAATGATGAATAATAAAGCCTTAGAGAATTTACTTATCCTTCTTGGGAATCGTGATGAGGCGGAGAAGAAAAGTCTGGCAAACCTTTCCCCTGAAGAATGGGAAGCGCTGATTGAGGAGGCGATGAAGCAGGAAGTTTTGCCCCTTTTATATCATTATTTGAAAGAGTTGGACATCTCCATACCAAAAGAGCTTGAAGAAAAAGTAAAACAGGCTTTTCTCAAAACCGCCCTCCGCAACAGCATACTATATGAAGAAACGCAAAGAATTCTGAGGGTGTTTAATAGAAAGGGAATCCCTTTGCTTCTTCTAAAAGGTATATATCTGGCAATGGTTTATGAAAATATAGGACTTAGACCTATGGGGGATATCGATATATTAATTCAAGAGAAGCACATACGAGAGGCACACAATATTTTGTTATCGCTTGGTTGGAAAAATACACATAATTGCAAGCTATTGGGTGCTCAAGGGGTAAGGGCCTTACACTATAATTTACCCGGTAAAGGTATATTTTTAGACCTTCAATGGGAGCTTCTGGGATGGCACTTACCTTTTAAGGGAGCAGAGGAAATCTGGACAAGAGCCAAGGAAATAAAATTAGGCGATGTTAAGGCTTTGGTGCTTTCGCCTGATGACCTCCTCATCCATCTCTGCCTTCATACAGCTATCCATACTTCTTTGGGCATATCTCTTAGGATGCTCTGTGATATCAACGAACTGATAAAACGGCAAGGGAAGGAAATGAATTGGGAAGCGATTTCAGCCCGTGCAAAAAAATGGGGTGTAATTCGTCCAGTATATTTGATCCTCCGAATTACCAGCCAGCTTTTTGCTACCGATATATCCCCGATGTGGCTCTCTTCTATTGAACCATCCGACTTTGATAAGTGCTATATTGAATTAGCTATAGAACAATTAGGAGCGCAAGACCGCCACCTGAAAATGCCTCATTCATTTCTTTCGAGAGTTAGGCATAGCAGGGGATGGAGAAAGAGAATATCGCTCTTCCGCAGGGTTCTTTTTCCACCAAGGGAAATCATCTCCGCTATTTACGGAATACCACTTTCTTCCCCTCGCATCTATATTTTTTATATTGTTCGCTGGATAAGCCGAGGTCTCTGGTTGTTAAGGGATTATTGTAGAATTCTTTTGAATCTAACAAGGAGAGATAAGAAAGCCAAGGAAGTGCTCCACCATTCAAATATTTCCGCTCAGCTCTATAATTGGCTTATGGGAGATTGAACGATTTAAAGTTAGATTAAAAAACTCGTAGCGTTTCAAATAATATGGATTGATACCGTCTTTGGTAAAAAGGAAAGGAAGCTGGGGTAAAATCTTTGTGAGAGTTCACCTCTGTCTTAATTAGTTAAAAAGTATTGACAAGATAAAAGAAACGCGATACATTATTCAAAATAATACTATTGCGGGATAAGGGGTAGTGTTGAACTTATTCCGGAAAGAGAAAGGAAGGTGTTTGAAATATGTCGGGAAATGGGAGGAGCCAAAGGAAAGGGATTCTGTTTTTGTTTTCCCTTCTTTTCCTCTGTCTCTCTCTGAAAGCTGGGAAGGAGATTCCCATTTGCACAAACGGTGCCGACCAGGGGCATCCTGCTATTTGGGGTGATAAAATAGTTTGGATGGATTACAGGAACGGAAGCTGGGATATTTATGCCTATGATTTAAGCGAAGGAAAGGAAATCCCCATCTGCACGAGACCCGGTGATCAAAGCGATCCCGCTATCTTTCAGGATAGAATAGTCTATGTTGAGATTCAAAGCGGAAATTCGGACATTTATATGTATGATTTGACAAAGAAAGAAGAGATACGGATTACCAATACGACCGATGCGTCGGAGTTATACCCGGCTATTTACGCTGATAAAGTGGTATGGGTTGTTTTAGGGACCTACGATATCTATATATATGATATAGCCACCAAGCAGGCTAAGGTCATAGGAAATACTCATGGCGACCCTGGAAGGGCGCCATCTATCTATGGGGATAAAGTTGTTTGGATGGATTGGAGATATGGAGACCCTGATATATCCAAGAACCCCACCATTTTTATGTATGACCTTTCAAAGCAACAAGAGATACAACTTACCTATTCTTTAGACCAGTGGTCGCCTGCTATATTTGAGGATAAGGTAGTTTGGATAGATTCCAAATAAGGAAGTGGAGATGTTGTTTTATATGACTTGAAGAGCCAGCAACTTAAACGGATATGCACTAACCCCTCTCCCCAATGGCGTCCAGATATATATGGCGACAAAATTGTTTGGGTAGATTACCGAAATAGCGACCCGCAAAATATATACTCAAATTCCGATATTTATATGTTAGACCTAAAGAGTAACAGCGAAATGCCCATATGCTTGGCACCCAATCTGCAGAGAATGCCGGCTATATATGAAAACAAGGTGGTATGGGAGGATATCAGAAATGGCAATTGGGATATATATATGTATGTTCTGGCGTTTCCCTCCTCCTTCCAAAAATCGGTCAATAAAAATTCTGCCTTCGTAGGTGAGCGCTTGCGGTATACTTTAACCTGTAAGAACACCGAGGTGGAACCCTTAAAGAACATAACCATCATTGACGAAATTCCCCCCGATACAGAATATGTTGAGGGAAGCGCTACCGGCAATCCTACTTATGATTCGCAAAACAAGAAACTGGTCTGGACAATCTCCTCCCTTGATAGCGGTTCCCAGATTTCCCTTTCCTATGAGGTTAAGGCTACTAAAGAGGGAACTGTCTCTAATGAAGCCACTCTCATCTATTCTGGTGCCTCCCTCAAAAGCAACCAAGTTTCAACAATTATCAAGGCTCCAAAGCTTGTTCTTATTAAATCTGTTGATAAAACAAACGCCAGCAAGGGGGACGAACTTACCTACAAGATAACTTATAGGAACGATGATACCTCCACATTCCAAAATATCGTTATATCGGACTTTATTTCCCAGAACAGCGAATATATCGGGGGAAGTGGTAGCGGAAATCCCACATATGATTCCTCAAGTAGAACCCTTTCCTGGCAAATAGCATCTTTAGACGCAAGTTCGCAAGGTGAGGTTTCTTTCAAGGTGAAGGTTCTCGGTGGAGAGAAAATTACTAATAAAGCCATCCTCACTTATCAGGAGTATTCCTTGGAAAGCAACGAAACTACAACAACCATAGCGGTTCCTACAGCGAATTTTATAGAAGACATCGCTTTTTCCTTTGACGCAGGTCTATTTCAAGGGATTTATTTGGAGGAAGGTATCAGTATTACCAATTTCGGTTTGAAGGGGGCGGAAGCGGCTGTTGGAGCGATAACAGGGAAGGGGCTTGACTTCCTCATTTCCCACTCTGGCAATAACTATTCTCTTAATATAAGCCAGAGAAATTCCACCGGTGCTAAGATAGAGGGTGGTTTGGGGAAAATAGAGAGTGGTCCAATCAGTGCAACCGCCTTGCAACAAGGAATGACCGCTACCGCTCTCAATGGCTATAATTACTTGTTCTCCAATCCCTTGAACGATGCGAACCAGTCGGCAAATGCCCTGGAGCTTGCCTTAGCCTCAGCCAGCTCTTATGGATATGTTGTTTTTCCTGGGGTAGGAAGCTTCGTTGATGCCCTGGTCGCATATTTTTCCCCTCTGAGTCAATACTGCCAAGATACAACGGGAGGGTTTTCATATCAAGGTAAAATTGGTTTTTTATCTATCTCCTTAGGGAGTGAGTCAAGCCCAAAGGCACAGATAAGCAACGATGTAGCGGGTGTTTATGTGAGTGGAAAAGTGGAAAGATTGACCCTGCTTAATCCCACAGATTGGATTAGCCAGGATACTTTTGAAATAGCAAGTGGCGGTAACCTGGGAGTGCCTTTTATATTCGGTAAATCGGGACAGTTTTCCTTCGCGCTCGGCTATAGATTTAACAATATCCAGAATCCATCTTCTTACTTTTACAGAGCTACCGTTGATGAGGGGACAAATGTGGGTTTGGACCAGTTTCATACGATAAACGAATACGAGGTGAATTGTGCCGCCGACCTTTGCAACAGGGTATCCCAGTTAATTCAGGATAATGCCGTAGACGCCATCGTATCAAGAGGTGTCGCCAGCATTCAACCCCAGAGAATTATCAACGATGTTGTTAGTTTTGAGGAACTTCTCTCCAAGAATGCTTCCGAGGGAGAAGCGGTTTACACGAGAAGTATAGAGGAAACAATACAACTTTTCCTCGGTTTTCAGATTGACATAGGCGCCAGTATTGGAGTAGGGGGTGGTATCAGGATAGGGATTAACGGGCAGGCGTTGACATCCACTTCCTATCCCACGGAGCAGGGTCAGCTCATAAACGGAGGGCGGGTCGTTACCCAAAAATTCAACCGGGTCCAATCGGCTTATCGCGGTGCAGGCGGTATAGCCAATTTCTTCACCCAAATGGTAAATAGGGTCCTTGCGAATGGAGACTTCCTTAACTCTCTCAAGAATGCCTTCCAATCTGTAATCCAGGAGATCCAAGAAGGAGTTGACAACGCGGTGGATTATGTAGAAGGAGGGGTGAATTGGGTGGTTAGTGGCGTAACCGGTTTTCTCAGTGCAAGCAGGGGGGCTCCTCAGGCTGAGTTGGTTTGCTATGAGCTTAAAACCCCCATTCTCCTTTCTACCTCTCGCGGTTATTCCATCGGCTTTGTTCCCTATCGCCACAAAAAGGTAGTAGTATTATCCCGCCAGCCAACCCAGGAATTCACCGGGATGAGATACGCCGTCAACTTAAATGTGAGGAAAGGAGATGGTTCATATGTTCCTTCCTTCCCCCAAAATTCAAATACCCTGAATATAACGGTTAAAGATGACCAGCTGAGGGAAAGGGGTTTTGAGCCTTCAAAAGATTGGCAGAACTTAGCGATATTCTGGTTCAATCCCGAGGAAAATACTTGGTTCCAGCTTGAAACCAATAAGAAACGCCAGGGAGATTCAACCATACTCTCTGCGAAGCCAGAAAAACCGGGCACTTATGCGGGAGGTATAGCTTCTCTTCCTCCCGATAGAGAAGCGCCCAAGATAACCATCCTTTCTCCCCAGAATGGCGCCAAAACATCCCTGACCCCTATATTCTCCGCTTCCATTTATGATGAGAATCTCAAAGAAAGCACTGTCAAGTTCTCTCTTGATGGGAGCGAGATTCAACCTGTTTATTTCTATGCCGACCAAGGGATAAGGCAGTTTCTCGCCCTGCCTTCTCAGCCTCTCTCCCAAGGTCCCCACAAGTTAAGCGTCCATGCTGAGGATGATTCTCAAAATAAAAGCGATATCTCGGTTGACTTCATCGCTTCACCACCTCAACCCCAAAACTTGATAAGCTTCATTTCTTTGCCATTTGCTCCAGCCGATTCCCTCAATGGTCTCGTTGAATTTGAACAAACCGCCTTTTGGAACGGAACCAATTATAGCCTTGGAAGTGACCTAACAATCCAACCTACACAAGCGTTTTGGCTAAAAACAAGCCAAGTCTTCAGCCCTTCTCAATTAAAACTCATTGGCTACACAATGAGCGCAAATCAGGAAATTCCCATTTCTCTAAAGAAGGGTTGGAACGCCATAGGTTTGCCCTGGAACTATCAATTACCCCTTTCCGGGCTTCAATTGGAGAAAGACGGCAACAAGATTCCTTTCTCCCAGGCGGGGAACCTTATTGGGCAGATACTTTTCCGCTGGGATGGAAGTAAATACATTAATGCTGGGCTTCAGCAGGGGATGGAGAACATACTTTACCCCTGGTTTGGCTACTGGATAAGGGTTAAAGAAGATTGCTATTTGATATTCCCCAAGGAGCCCTGGAATGTAAAAGGTGGAATGAATTCTTCAGATAATGGTTTCTGCTTACCCATCAAAGCTGTTTTTCCCGATGAGGTAGGGGAAAATGTCTATATTGGGATAGGTAGGCAGGAGATAACATCTCCCTTCCCACCCCCTGCTCCCTATCAGGGAGCTCAAAGGAGAATCTCTCTACTACGGAATAACGAGCCCTTGTTCATTGATATAAGAAGGGAAGGAGGAAAGCAGGAGTGGAGGCTGTGGGTGAAAGGGGATGCCGTGCTTCTCTTCCCCAATCTATCCCTCGTTCCAAAAGGTTGGCAGATTATTCTCAAGGATGGAGAAAAAAGATACTATCTTAAGACGACCTCCGCTGTGAAGGTTGAGGGTGAGAAGGTTTTGGCAATAGAAATGGGAGAGGGTATCGTTCAGCCTTTAATGGTAAGTTTGCTTGATGCGAGGGCGAGCGGAGGAGGGGTAAATATAGTTTGGAATGTTAATCTTGATTGCCAGGTTAAACTTGTTGTGAAGGCACCCGATGGTAGGCTTATAAGGGATTTCGGGCTAAGGTCTTCTTCCGCAGGGGGTAATTCTATTTTCTGGGATGGGAAGACGGAGGATGGGAGGATATTGCCCTCCGGAATCTATGTAGTAGAATTAACGGCGAGAGATGATATGAACCAGATGGTCAAAGCGATAAAAGGAGTGATTTTGAGATGAAATGGTTAAACATCCTAATTGGAGCAGTTGCACTAATTATACTTTTGACAAGTTGTGGGGGAGGGGGTGGTGGTGTTGTAGTAAAACCCCCCGCTCCAGAGAATTTGAAGGCAGAAAGAAATTGGGTTAAATCCGGTTCTAATCTTACTCAGAAAACAGACCTCAGCTGGGATGCGGTAAGTGGAGCCCAATCTTATAAGATATATAGAAAAGCCGAGAACCAAAATTCCGTAACCTTCCTGAAGTCGTTATCATCTACCTCCTATACAGATAACATCCCCTCGGATTTATACATTTTTGACATAGATTACTTTGTTTCTGCCATTGTGAATGGGACGGAAGGAGATAAGGCTAAAGTTACCACTTCCGCGCCTCCTCCGCCTCCCCCCTTCGACTAACAATACGCCGTATTGCTTCAATAGGAATGGGAAGAAGCAGGAAAAATAGAAGGTAATCTCCGATATAGGTATAAAGGGTGTTTTTCCCCTTGCCAATTTCTCCCACTATGATGGCTGGGGTGAAGAGCTTTGTTCTTTTCAATATTTGTCCGTCGGGAGCAATGAACGCGGATATGCCAGTCGTTGCCGAGCGGAGAAGATACCTTCCCTCCTCACAAGCTCTTAGAGCAGAGAAGGCGAGATGTTGCTCCGCCGCCCAGGTCCTCCCGAACCAGGAATCGTTGGTTATGACGACGAGAAAATCCGCTCCCTTGAAGCACATTTCCCTGGCAATTTTGGGGAATATGGATTCAAAGCAAATCATCACTCCAAGAGAGAAGCGCTTACATTTTAGGGGAAACCAGCCTTCGCCAGGCGTAAAATCAAAATCCCGCACACCCAATTTCTTCAGCCAGGGAAATTTTTTTCGCCAAGGAACGAATTCACCAAAGGGCACGAGCTGAACCTTATCGTATCTGCCAATAATTTCTCCCTTGGGCGAAAAGAGCAAGGCGCTATTGTAGATTTTCCCTTCTTCCTCCACCGGCGAACCTATCAAGATATTGCTATTCTTCTTTTTTGCCGTTTCAGAGACCCATTCCCTCACATAAGCAACATCGGGTAGGGATACAGGGAAAGCGGTTTCAGGAAAGACGAGAAGGTCAGCTTTATCAATTTTATCCAAAAGGGAATCATAAATGTGAATGAGCTGGTCTACGGATGGACTGCTCCATAGACCAGCCTGTTCTGTTACCCTTTCCCCTTCTCCTGCCTGCAAAATAGCTACCTTAAATTGTTTTTCAGGGCGATAAATTTGGTTAATAGAATAGCCCAATAAATGGGAGATAAAAAGGATTGAAATGGCTATTTTCCAAGCTTTTTTGAAAGGATGTAAAGCTATGGCGCCATTTATAAAAGCGATTAAGAAGGAAAGGAGGAACATACCGCCGATTTTAGTTATTCCGAGAAGGGGATAATCAAGGAACTGGCTTTGCGCAAGAGAACCCCAGGTGAAGCCGAATTTACCCCAACTCCTTATGTATTCAATTCCAGTCCAGAGTGAAGCGAAGAGAATAGAGCCCCAAAGTCGTTCTCCTTTAAGTAGAGAGAACAGCAGGGCAAATAAGGCGAAGAAGAAACCCTGGTAGAGGGCGAGGGCGAACCAGGGGATGAAGCCAAAGAGGAGAATCCAGTAGAGCAATCCTCCTATGAATATGAAGCCGAATAACCAGCCAAAGAAAAAAGCTCTAAAGGGAGGTTCTCCCTTGAGGGATACGATGAATAAGGAAAGTGAAAACCAGGCAAAAGGAAAGAGATTAGGGCGAGGGAAAGAAAGGATAAGGAGAAGGGCTGAGAGACAGAGGTAAAGGAATCTCACTGCCCTCTGCTTCTCAGAACCTGCTCCTTTATCCTATGAGCTTGTTCCAATCTTTGGGCTAATTTCTCCTTTATTTCCCGGAGAAACTGTGAAGTAATGAAAACCTTGTCTCCTTTTTTCGGAAGGGATATGATTCCCTTGCGCAACCAGGTGTAGAAAGTTTGTCGGCTGATTCCCAATTCCTTCGCCAACCAGCTGATCGATTGCCCAACCTGGTCCTTCACAATGTCCTTGAGGGCTTTGGGAGTAGGGTATTTCTTTTTAAGTTCTTCAACCTCTTCCTTGAGGAAAATCCGTCTGCCACCGATACGCTTTGCGTTCAGCAAGCCGGAGTTTACCAATCTGGAAAGGAGCGAATCGGTTATCCCGAGTATGTTTTTGACATCCTTCACCCCGATGTGCTTTTGGAGGAATTCCTTCGCCTCTTCTACATATTCTTCTGTGTAAAATCTTTTCTTTCCCCTCACTGGAGCAGGAGGGAGTGCTCCTTTCTTCTGCCAGCTGATGAGCTTGGCAAGGCTTATTCCCAATCTTTTTGCAACCTCTTGGGCACTTATCTTTTTATCAGACATACTATCTACCTTCCTTTCCGCTAAATGCGAGTAGTTTATTCAAGGCTTGAACATAGGCTTTTGCCGCCGCCTCTAAGATATCCTGGGAAGCCCCCTTCCCGCTATGTATCCTTCCGTCCTTCTCCACTCTGACGGTAACTTCACCAAGTGCTTCCGTTTCTCCTGTAATTGATTCTACCCTGAAATCAACAAGCTGGTGAGGGATGGAAAAGACTTTTGCTATGGCTTTGTAGATTGCATCCACTGGACCTACTCCCACAGCCGATTCCACGAAAGAGGATTCTTCCTTTGTGAGCCTCACTGTAGCTGTGGGTAGAAGCCCTGAACCCGAGGTCACCTGAACATAATCTAAACGAAATGTCTCAGGTGGAGCAAAAATTTCGTCGGAGATTATAGCTTCAATATCCCTATCCGTGATCCCCTTTTTCCTATCGGCAATTTCCTTGAAGCGGACATAGGCGCGAGCAAGTTCTTCCCTTGATAACTCGTATCCCAATTCTCTGATTTTCTCCTCAAAGGCATGTCTTCCGGAGTGTTTGCCCAGGACAATCCTGCTTTGAGGAATTCCCACCTGGCGAGGGTCTATTATCTCATAGGTTCTTCTATCCTTCATAACTCCATGGACATGGATACCAGCCTCGTGAGCGAAGGCATTATCTCCCACGATTGCCTTGTTTGGCTGGATTGGCAAGCCAGTGAGGTCGGAAACGAGCCTGCTTGTGCGGTAGATTTGGGTTGTATCTACATCAACTCGGAAAGGAATAGCATCCTTTCTGGTGACGATGGTCATAATGACCTCTTCAAGGGCTGCGTTCCCTGCCCTCTCACCTATGCCGTTTATCGTGCCTTCAACTTGGCGGGCTCCATTCATAAGAGCGGAGAGGGAATTGGCAACGGCGAGCCCTAAATCGTTATGGCAATGGACACTTATTATGGCTTTGTCTATTCCTCTGACATTCTCCTTTATTTTCCTGACCAATTCGCCGAATTCCCAGGGAAGAGCATAGCCTACCGTATCGGGAATGTTTATAGTCGTTGCTCCAACTTCAAGGACAGCCTCAAAGACCTCGCAGAGGAAGTCCACATCGGAGCGGGTTGCATCCTCAGCGGAGAACTCCACATCATCCGTGAACTCCCTAGCGAGCTTAACAGCCTCAATTGCTGCTTTTTTAACCTCTTGGGGTGTCATCTCCAATTTCTTCTTCATATGGATTTCAGATGTGGCAATGAATGTGTGGATGCGCTTCCTTTTAGCCAATCTAAGGGCTTCTCCCGCTACCTTGATGTCCTCTTCTTTTGCCCTTGCAAGCCCGCAGATTATCGGTCCTTCTATCATCTCGGCTATTTGTTTGACAGCTTCAAAATCTCCTCTTGAAGAGATGGGGAAGCCTGCTTCAATCACATCCACCCCAAGACGAGCAAGTTGTTGGGCGATTTGGAGCTTTTCTTCCGGATATAATGAGGCACCTGGCGATTGCTCGCCATCCCTCAAAGTTGTATCAAAAAGATAGACTTTATCTGGCAAGAAATATCACCTCTTAACATATTAATACTTCATTTAAAGAATTTGTCAAGTTGGTAGGTGAGAGAATCGTTCCTTTCCGGAATTGTTTGCACCCTTAACCCCAGACAAAAAGAAACATTGTCCCCGCTAAGGATAAAGAGTGGGTCTACTTATTTATGGAATGGTGGATAGAAGTTCCCAGGGCATCCGGGATCCCCCCTGATTTAATCGCGATGTATAAAGACCTGTATCTCTTTTTGCTCTTTACCAACTTTAAAGTCTTTATGCTATTTGTTTAGAGAGATGTATCCCGCTACTCTCCATATCTTAAAAAGATAAGAGGACTATCTCCTCTTATCCGAGAGCCGTGCGATAGTAAAATTATATTTATTTTTGATGAAAGGTGCGGGTGAAAGCTTTACCTTTAAGTTAGAATGGTGTAAAATATTAAATAAGGAGGAAAATTAATATGGCGGTTGGTAGGTTTCAGGTTATGGCGTTGCTTCAAGCGGCAAGAGCTCATATTTTAGGCTTGCCCTTAGAGAGTGCTTACAGCTGGGGACTAAATAGGGCTATTTTCTATGCTGCGGCGAAGAAAGGATTTAAGAAGGCGATGCCAGCTCCCAAGCTTGAGGACCTATTTCCCCAGAAGAGGAAAGAGGAGATAGAGGAATTAAGGAAAGGCTTCGGTGTATATCATCTTGGCGACGAGATGGCTTACAGCGTTGAGATAAACGGAAAACTTCTTTTTACCATCGGTAAGGAAATCCAGGATGAAAAAGCTTTCAAGAAGCAAATTGCTTCTCGCTTCGGTGATTTCTTCTCTCAAGCCTGGGAGGAAGCCCTCAACATATGCAGGCAATACGACAAGGGGGTCTTGCTTTCCCAGCGATATTTCTATGAGACTGTATATAAACCACGCAGGGATGAGTTAGCAAAGAAGTGGACGGAGCTCGTTTCGGGGAAAAGTTCCGCTGAAAGCTCTACTTAAGCCTTGATTTTTCGCCAGTTTTCCGTCGCTATTGGAGCTTCTTTTCCTACAATATAGGTGGAAGAAAGATTTTTGATGACGATTCCCTCGTGCCCTTCTTCTATTGCTTCCTGTAAGTGTTTTGGTAGGTTCTGGATTGGTTTGAAAGGGAGGATGAAGAAGGGAGGAGTTAGCTTTAAGGAAAGAAGAAGTTCTTTTCTTTGATTTAGTGGTAAGTTTCCGATGAATTCCCCTTCAAGAAAAACTATGTCAAATACGAGGATTTGGGCATCTTTAGAACCCTTGGAGGTGAAAAGGGAAGGGATATATCTTCTCCCTTGTGGATGGGATAATTCGCTATCAAGGAGAGTGCCTGGTGGTAAAATTTTGCTGGCGCACTCTACTAAATAGGGGAGGCGAGGCGTCCAGTCAGGATGGCGCTCCAATCGCCTCCCCCAGATTCCCACTCTCCCATCATCATACTTCAGGACCTGCATTCGCCATCCATCAACTTTTGGTTCCCAAATCCATTCTCCTTCCAACTCTTCCCCGAAATAGGGAATTGGTTGCATCAACCAGATAGGTCCTGTGAGAGGCAATTTTTACTTTTTTATTAATCCCCTTTTATGTAATTCTTCCGCTATTTGCACAGCATTGAGAGCGGCGCCTTTGCGCAGATTATCGGCGACTATCCATAGATGAAGTCCTGTTTCCACAAATGGGTCTTCCCTGATCCTTCCTACAAAGACCTCGTCCCTTCCATCGGCGTCGATTGGCATCGGGTAACTTCTGCCGGAGTGTGGAGAAGGTTCGTCTATGACCTTTATGCCGGGAGAATTTCGTAGAAGCTCCCTTGCCTCCTCGGCTGTTATTTTCTCCTCCGTTTCTATGTACACCGCCTCGCTGTGGCAATTGAAAACTGGCACGCGAACACAGGTGGCAGTTATCTTTATCTCGGGGTCGTGGAATATCTTGTGTGTCTCGTTCACCATCTTCATTTCCTCTGTTGTGTAGCCTCTCTCATCAAAGGAACCGATTTGAGGAATCAAGTTGAAGGCTATCCTATAGGGGTAGGCGTAGGTCATCTTCACTTCCTCGTGATAGACGAGTTGAAGGATTGACTGCTGACGCAACTCGGTTATTGCATCCCTTCCCGTTCCAGAAACGGCTTGATATGTAGCAGCGAAAATTCGCCTTATACGTGAGCGGTCATAGAGAGGCTTAAGAGCGACGACCATCTGGATTGTTGAACAGTTCGGATTAGCTATCAAGCCCTTATGCCACTCCAAATCCTCCGGGTTCACTTCCGGGACAACGAGTGGAACATCCGGTTCGAGGCGGAATGTGGCGGAATTGTCTATGACTATCACGCCCCTTTTCACTGCTTCTTTAGCGAAAAGCTCACTTGCCCTCTCCGTGCCAGCAAAGAGCGCTATATCTACCCCGTCAAATTCATCGGGTTTTGTTTCCCTCACCGTGTAGATTTTTCCCTCAACCTCAATAGGTCTGCTCGTGCGAGCAAGAACCTTCAAATCCTTAATTGGCAAAGTTGATTTGGAGAGAACTTTTAGAAGTTCCTCTCCCACTGCGCCAACGCCGACAACAGCTATGTTATAGCCTTCCTGCATTTCGTTTGCCTCCTTTTAAAGACCGAGTATTTTGTCCAATCCTACGATAACCTCTTTCAAGCCAACAGCTTTTCTAATGGCTGTTTTTACTCCCGGCATATAGCATTCTCGGGATGGAGCATCGTGGCGAATTGTAAGGGTTTCACCTTGACCACCGAAGATTATCTCCTGGTGTGCTACGAGCCCAGGAAGGCGAACGCTGTGAATCCTTATACCCCATCTTGTATCACCGCGAGAGGGTTGGCTATCCGGCGTTTGGCTATCCCCTATCACCTCGCTCAGGAGTTGAGCCGTCCTTATGGCTGTCCCAGAGGGGGCGTCCAACTTCTTTTCATGGTGCAATTCTATGATTTCCACAGCCTGAAGGAACCTCGCCACCTGCTTTGCTATATGCATCATAAGGTTGGCACCAAGGGAAAAATTGGGAGCTATGAAGGCACCTACTCCGGTTTTCTTAGCCAAATCTTTGATCTCCTCTATATCTTCATATTTCAAACCAGTTGTTCCGACAACTGGAACAACTCCATTCTCCATAGCGATTTTCATATTCCCTTTCACTACCGAGGGCTGGGTGAAATCAACCATCACATCGGGAGAAGTGTTTTTAATCGCGGATAGCAGGTCTTCTTCTATTAGGATTCCAGTTTTACCAATTCCTGCCAATTCACCTGCATCCTTTCCGATTTCCCGAACATCCACTGCGGATACGAGTGACATATCCTCTTCTTGTGATATAGCTTTGATGACCTCTCGTCCCATTCTTCCAGCAGCTCCGCAAACGAGAACCTTTATCATAATCAATGAACCTCCTTACTTTTTAATTTAATATCTTAACAATGAAGAATTGATGGGTCAAAGTTAGCGCTCTTATTTAAAAATAATTGGCTCTATTTTAAGAATTTTGTTAGCAGGGATATAATCACTTTCTTATTTGGAATGTGATACTGCA
>JACIXQ010000021.1:15671-33737 GCA_014360465.1 bacterium | reverse complement strand
GAGAAGGGGTTGGCTATTCTTCAGCAAGAAATGGAAGTTGATTACTCCCCGGGCTTACCTAAGGAGGAGATAATCAAAAGGATAGGAGAATTCGATGCTCTTATGGTTAGAAGTGGTACGAAGGTTACTAGGGATATAATTGAGGCGGGTGAGAAGCTGAAGATAATTGGAAGGGCAGGAGTGGGGGTGGATAACATAGATGTTGAAGCAGCTACCGAGAAGGGGATAGTAGTGGTCAATTCACCTGGTGGCAATACAAGGGCGGCGGCGGAGCATACAATTGCTCTTATGTTAGCCCTTGCCAGAAACATCCCTCAGGCACATCTCAGCCTGAAGCAAGGAGAATGGAAAAGGAGCAAGTTTATGGGAGTGGAGATTTATGGCAAAACATTAGGGATAATCGGGTTGGGAAGGATTGGGAGGGAAGTAGCGAAGAGGGCGCAGGGATTGGGGATGGAGGTTATTGCATACGATCCTTATATCTCGGAAGAATTGGCAGAAAGATTGAACATCCAGCTCCTTGACCTTGAAAGCTTGCTCAGCAAAGCCGACATCGTTACAGTGCATACCCCCCTCACGAAGGAGACCAGGCATCTGTTGGGAGAAAAAGAATTGAGAAAGATGAAGAAAGGAGCGAAGATCATCAATACGGCAAGGGGAGGTATTATAGATGAACAAGCTTTAGTGAAGGTCATAGAAGAAGGAATATTGAGTGGCGCTGCAATAGATGTATTTGAGCAGGAACCGCCTCCACCTGACCATCCCTTATTGAAACTTGAACAGGTTATAGTAACACCCCATCTCGGTGCTTCTACAGTTGAAGCTCAAGAATATGTTGCTGTTGATGTAGCTCAGCAGATAGTCAATTTCTTCAAAGGGATACCACCAACAAGCCCGGTTAATCTGCCAGTTCTACCCGCTGATATCCTCGCAACAATCCAGCCATACATAATTCTGATGGAGAAAATGGGAAGATTGCTTGCTGGTATTGGTGGAAAAAGGATTAATAAAGTAGAGATAACCTATTATGGAGAAATATCGGAGTGGGAGACCGATGTTCTGACACGTTCATTATTGAAAGGGTTATTGGAACCAGTTCTTTATCTTCCTGTAAACATAGTAAACGCGCCTCTGATTGCTCAAAATAGGGGGATAAATGTAGCGGAGACGAAGAGCAGTTCCCCCACGGATTATAGCAACCTAATAACTGTAGAGGTATTATCGGATGAGGGTACAAAGCTTGTGGGAGGAACCGTCGTGGGCAAGGGGGAACCCCGCATAGTCCTAATAGATGGCTATAGGGTTGACTTCGTTCCTGAGGGAATAATATTGATAACATCCCATATAGATAAGCCGGGGATGATAGGGAAAGTTGGGACGATACTTGGCAAGAACGACATCAATATTGCAGGAATGAATGTGGGCAGGGTGGAGAAAAGGGGAAGGGCAGTTATGGTCCTTAGCGTAGATGAAAGCATACCTGCTGAGGTCTTAAAAGAGATCGAAGAAATTGACGGGATAGAAAGAGCCTGGGTAGTTGAGTTTTAGGAGGGCAAATTGCCGATAATTTTGACGAATGATGACGGTCTTCAATCGCCGACGCTTCATCCTCTTTGGCGGGTTCTCTCTTCTCTTGGCGAGGTTGTTATTGTAGTGCCAAGTTATGAGATGAGTGCTTCATCGCATTCAGTTACACTTCATAAACCATTAGTAGTTAGGGAATTGGCGCTTGAAAACGGATTAAAGGTTTTTGCCGTTGAGGGCACTCCGGCTGATTGTGTCCTTCTTTCTACAAGGGGAATTTTCTCAAAAGTAGATTTGGTTGTTTCTGGAATTAATATAGGTCCAAATCTCGGTTGGGATATTTTTTATTCGGGTACTGTCGGTGCAGCAAGGGAAGCTGCTATGTATGGTGTGCCGGCTTTTTCCATCTCGCTTGATTGCGATGGTAGGGGGGAACATTTGGATACAGCGGTTCAGATAGCCAGTAAAATAGCAGGATTCCTTCTCCAAAATCCATTCCCCAAAAATGTTTTTCTCAATGTGAATGTTCCTGATTTACCGAGGGAAGAAATAAGGGGAGTGGAAATTACGCGTCTTGGAAAAAGGCTTTATCCTTCACCCGTTAGGGAGATATTCAGAGAGAATAGCAAAAGGGTATTTTGGGTTGGCGGGGAAACTCCTTTGGATGATTTGAATGAAGGGACCGATACTTGGGCGGTAGCACACAAAAGGGTCTCAATCACACCGCTTGGACTTGACCTTACCTCTCTTGCTACATTGAAAGAGTTAAAGAGTTTAAGATGGGAGGATGTGATAGAATAACTTATCCATCCTATCTTGCCCTTTACGAAAGTGGAGAACTGGATAGGAGGATAGAGAAAGCTTATCAACTTCTTGAAAGTTGTAGTCTATGCCCCCGTAACTGTGGAGTGAATCGCTTGAAGGATGAAAGAGGATTTTGTCAAGTGGGCAAGAAAGCAATGATTTCCTCCTATGGACCCCATTTCGGCGAGGAGGCTCCGCTGGTGGGACAGGGCGGTTCTGGAACAATCTTCATAACAAGCTGTAATTTAGGATGTCTCTTCTGCCAGAATTATGAGATAAGCCATCTTAGGATAGGCAACGAGGTGGAGGATGTGGAGTTCGCCCAGATGATGCTCTACCTTCAGGCTCTCGGTTGCCATAATATAAACATCGTTACTCCAAGCCACATCGTTCCCCAATTCTTATCTGCCTTGAAGATAGCAATTGAAAAAGGTTTGAGATTGCCGATTGTCTACAATACCGGTTCCTATGATTCGCTGGAAACTTTGAAACTACTCGATGGAGTGGTGGATATATATATGCCAGATGCGAAGTTTGCCGATAAAGATATAGCAAAAGAGCTTTGCAAAGCCCCAGATTATCCTGATGTAATGAAGAAAGCGATAAAAGAAATGCACAGGCAAGTGGGTGATTTGTTAATAGATGAGAAAGGTCTAGCAGTGAGGGGACTATTGGTAAGGCACCTTGTTATGCCCGAAGGCGTAGCGGGAACTGAGGAAATATGCAGGTTTATAGCTGAGGAAATATCGCCCCATACTTACATCAATATTATGGCACAGTATCGTCCTTGTTATAAGGCTGTGGGACATCCCAAAATCGGGAGAAGGATAACGAGGCAAGAATTCGAAATGGCACTTCAAATAGCAAGGGAGAAAGGATTATATAGATTTGACCAGCCCCGCTGGTTCCATTTTTTTAATTAATTTAAACCGCCCTGTCTTGAAACATAACCACTACTGGTTTTTGCGTCTTTCCATTTCAATTCAGGAAAGATATAATTAAAAATTGGAGGGGTGTCCGAGTGGTTGAAGGAGGCGGTCTTGAAAACCGCTAGGAGTTTGAAGCTCCTCGTGGGTTCGAATCCCACCCCCTCCGCCATTCCCATTCCTTACGAATGTTAGAGGTATTTAACATAATCGGTCTAATCGCTTTCGCTTTCTCCGGCGCGGTTAAAGGTATCAAACGAGAACTTGATATTTTCGGTATTACCGTTCTCGGGCTTGTAACCGCATTGGGAGGAGGCGTTCTTAGGGATTTTATGGTTGCACGAATCCCCATAATGTTACTTGACCCCTATTATATTGGCTTCTCCATTCTCGGGGTTCTCATCGCAATCTTCACAAGACGTTGGAGCGATGTTATTTTAAGCGATTTTGGATTTCTTTTTTCCGACGCTATTGGGCTTTCCGCCTTCACCATTACAGGGGCACTTATAGCTCAACAATATAACTTGGGAGTCATCGGTATTATTATGCTTGGGCTTTCCACAGCTGTAGGAGGTGGGGTTATCAGGGATATTCTTGTGAGAGAAATTCCACTTATACTCCAGAAGGAGGTCTATGCAAGTTGTTCCATTTTAGGGGCAACGGTTTTCTGGCTAATTACAAGTTCTGGTGGAGAAAGTGGTTTAGCCTCTACAACGGGAATGTTGACAACCCTATTCCTAAGGGTCGTGGCGATAATTAGACATTGGAACCTTCCTCGTTTTCTATCATAAAAGACTTTAAGCAACTAACTATTTGTTGTCGTTATGGTTATGAAAAAAGGTGGGTCTAAAAGAAGATAGAACGCAAATCGTAGTTTTGATAAAAAACGGAGACTTCGTGTACGTACTTTGAAAATATGAGCGAAAAATGCTGGCAAGATAGCTCTTAGAGCTGAGCTTTGTTGCTCCGATTGGGAATACTAAACTATGTAAGCTCTTAATCTATCTTTTTCTGGCGCCTTCTTCTCGCCCATTCGTCAAGTATGCTATAGATAGCGGGAACAAAGAGGAGCGTTAGGAATGTTGAGGTAGTAAGTCCGCCAAGGACAGCGATAGCAAGGGGCTTAAACATCTCGGAACCTTCTCTTATTGCCAATGCCATCGGTATCATCGCGAATATAGTTCCCAAAGCGGTCATAAGTATAGGACGCAATCTAATTGGTCCAGCTACCAGAATTGCGTCGTTTGTCTCTAATCCTCTCTCTCTTTGGAGATTTATGAACTGAACCAGAAGAACAGAGTTACTAATCACAATTCCCACGAGCATCAGTATACCCAGCATAGAGAGAACGCTTATGGTTTGCCCTCCTAAAAGTAGCCCCAACATAACACCAATCAACGCCATTGGTATCGCTGTCATAACCACTAAAGGCTGAACCAAGGATTCAAATTGAGATGCGAGGATTATGTAGATGAGGAAAATGGCTGCAACCAAGGCGATAAAAAGACCACTAAATGCTTCTCTTCTGCTTTCTTCTGTTCCTCTAATCGTCGTCGTATAGCCAGCTGGTAGATTCATCATCACAAGCTCTCGCTGAATATCGCGAACGATATCGCTCAGAGCCCTATTTCCTTTTGCTGCGGTCACATCTATCGTTCTTGTGAGCTGTCTGCGGGTTATGAGGGATGGTCCGGTTGTTAATACGACCTGGGCGACCATTTCAAGAGGAATCGTAGATTTTGTTACAGGAGAGTATAGGGGCATCTTTCTTAGAGTATTTTCCCATTCCCTTAGTGAAGCTGGTGCTTGAACAGTGATGTCATATTCCTTGCCTTTTTCCCTGTATTTTGTAACCTGCTGACCACCTAAAAGCGTATAAAGGGCGGAACCAATTTGCCCAGCTGTTATGCCGAAAGTTCTTGCTTTTTCTCTGTCAATGATTACCTGATATTCTGGAGCACCAGCAGTCCAAGAGAGGTCAACATCGTAGACCCCGGGTATCTTCTTCATCCTCTTAGCAAGCTCATTTGCCAGATTGGCAAGTGTGGGTAAATCATCACCCCTTATCTCAACATCTATGTCCGCCATTCCACCTCTTCCCCCGGTTAAGATACTGGTCATTTCCATAAAGCTGAACTTCGCCTTGGGTATCTTGTATATCCTTTCCCTTAGCCAATCTTTTATTTCCTCTACTGACCTCTTTAATTCTCTCATAGGCTTCAATCTACCCATAATCCTTCCACTCTGAGCTGGATTGACGCCACCCATAGCCATCGCAGCTGCCGCTCCACCTGGACCTCTACCTCCACCGCCTCCGCAATAGGCGGTATATACTTCGAATTCTGGCACCTGAGCAAAATACTTTTCCGCTTCAGAAATTACCCTATCGGTTTCCTCCAATCTTGTCCCAACAGGGGTTTTAACGGTTAGGGTTATCGTATTAGTCAAAGCAGGTATATATTCCAGCCCGATTATTGGCACAAGAAAAAGGCTGATAACGAAGCTGGCTATGCCAATGCCGATCGTAGCGATGCGATGCCTCAGGACCCACCTCAGCATTCCTTTGTAAAGCTCTTCTACCACCCTGTAGCCGGCTTGAAATCCGTCCACCAGTTTATCAAGGATATTCTTCTTTCTTTTTTCTTCTTCCAGTGGACGCAGGATGCGGGAGGATAGCATAGGAACAACGAAGAAGGCAACGAACATTGAAGTGAGGAGGGCGACGCTGAAAACAAGCACCATTGCGGAAAACATTTGCTGGGTTATACCTGTAATAAAAAGGATGGGGAAGAAAGCGGCAATTGTCGTTAGAGTGGAGGCAACAATGGGCATACCGATCTCTTTGAGTGCTTCCACGGCGGCTGTTTTGGGCGCTTCGCCCCGCTCAATATGCCTGTAAATATTTTCCAAAGCAACGATCGAGTCATCTATGATCCTTCCGATTGCAATTACCAACCCTCCCATTGTGACGATGTTCATTGTTGTTCCACTGAAGAACATATAGATGAATGCAACGAACAGGGAAATGGGTATGGAGAGGGCAATAACGAAGGTACCTCTTAAGGTCGTGAGGAAGAAGAAGATTATCAAAACAGCGAGGAACGCACCTTCAAGTGCAACATCCTCAAGATTTTTTATTGATTTTTTGATGTAATCCGCTTGATCCATAACCAACTGCATTGAAACCCCAGGCGGCAATTCCTTCTGAATATCCTTCATAGCTTTCTGTACCCTCTCAGAAACATCCACAGTATTGGTTCCCGATTGCTTATAAACCATAACTGTGACGGCAGGTTTGCCGTTCACTCTTGCGTAGCTCGTCGGTTCCTTTGTGGTATCTTTTATCACAGCTACATCTTTCAGAAGGATAGGGGCGCCGTTCTTGATTGTCAGCGTTATGTCTCCCAATTCCTGGGGATTACGCACCTCTCCTACAGCTCTCACTAAATATTCATTATGTGGACCTCTTAAATAGCCGGTGGGTAGGTTTCTATTCTCAGCTGAAATCGCCTGCACAACCTGCTCTATGGCAAGCCCATAAGCCTTCAATCTGCTTGGGTTAACCTCCACTCTTATTTCCCTCTCTAATCCGCCCATGGGTGTAGCCATTGCTACCCCTGTTACCCTCTCCAAATCCTTTTTCACTACATTGTCCGCTAAGTCGCGAAGGGTCTGAAGGTCTGCTCCCGTCAGAGCGATTCCCACAACGGGAATCATTGCTGATATATCTATTTTTGTTATCACCGGGCGGTGAGCCTCGGAAGGTAGCTGGTCAATAACCGGGTCTATTTTCTCCTTCAGTTCCATTGCTCCATAGTCTATATCGGTTCCCCATTTGAAACGCACCATCACGCTTGAAACTCCTTCCATAGAGTAAGAGGAAATCTCGTCAAGATTCTTAACAAGTCCAGCTGCTTCCTCGATCGGCTTAGTTACGAAAGATTCAACTTCCTCCGGACCAGCTCCAGGATAGAGGGTAGTTACGGTAACGACAGGAAGAGTTATATCGGGCAAGAGGTCTATTTTCAATCGGGATAATGAGACGAAACCAAGAAGGAAAACAGCCATTATGACCATCAGAACTGTGATGGGTCTTTTTACGCTGAATTCAGCGATATTCATATTGTTTTCACCTCTTTGAAAAATTATAATAATACAAGTGAATAAGACAAGTGGAAAAAATTTGACTTGCTTGAAAAATATGATAACATTTGTTTTAATAACAATACAATAAGGAGTGAATCATAAATGGAGCAGCCATTTAATTCTAAGCATCATGAAGAGTTGATAAGGCAATCTTTTATCGGTTCGGTAACCGTGGGCGAAAGGGGGCAGGTAGTGATTCCCATTGAGGCGAGGCACAGATTGGGGCTAAATGCTGGAGACAAACTGCTTGTTTTCGTCAATCCTCTAAATAATGGTATCTTTCTCATCAAACCATCCGCTTTAGAAGAACTACAGCGCTATATGGATTTATTGAAGGAGATGGTGGAGAAATGAGGAGGTTTAAGCGAATACTTCTGCTTCTTTCTTATCTTGCTGTCCTTCCTAATCCTCTATCTTTGGATGAGGCGGTCAAAATAGCCCTACAAAATAATAAGCAGATTAGGGTTTCCGAGGAAAAGCTCTTGAGTGCGAGAAGTAATTTGGATATGGTGAAGGCAGGGGAAAAGATACATACTTCCCTAAGTGCTTCAGCTGTCCGAATGGACAAGAAGACGACCATTACAATGCCCTCCTTCATCCCAGGAAGTCACCCTATTGAAATCACGGTAGGTGAGCTATATTCCTATAAAGCTTCCCTGGGGATTATCTACCCGATAGATGTGAGCAAGAAGCTGTCGTTGAGCGAGAAACTCGCTCGGATGGCAATGGAGCAGGCGGAGATTGACCTAAAAAGGACGAAGGAAGATGTGATAACCTCTACAAAGAAGGCGTTCTTTCAAGCGCTCCAAGCGAAGAAAAGCATAGCTGTTTTTGAGGCAACTTTGAAAACAGCAGAGGAGGCTCTACGTGTTGCTAAAGCAAATTACGAAGCGGGAACCGTGCCCCATTTTGATGTTCTCCGTGCCGAAGTCAATCTTGCTAACATAAGGCAATCGCTTTTGACAGTTCAGAATGCATACGAGATGGCGAAATCCGCTCTTTTGAATACGATGGGAATTGACCCAACGATGCCGATTGAATTGCAAGAGGAAATTCCAGAAGCTGATTTTCAGCTTTTGCCATTGGAGGAGTATGTTAAGAAAGCCTTGCAAAATCGGAAAGAGATCGCGGTTTTGAAGTTAGGGATAGAGATAGCTGAGGAGAACCTCGCCTTGACGAAAAGGGAGAATTACCCCGATTTGAGCCTTGGTTTTCTTTACAACTGGCAACATCCTACTACTTCCTTCAATCCCCGTGAGACATACTGGAATATGGTTTTATCCCTTTCCTTCACACCGTTTGATAGCGGATTGAACAAGGCGAAGCAGAAGAATGTTATTGCGACCATTGAGACATTGAAGGCGAACCTTGCTCAACTTGAGGATGGGGTACGGCTTGAGGTCAAAAATGCCTATACAAGCTTAGAGAACGCCAGAGCTAAATTAGAGGTAGCACAGAAGGTCCTTGAACAGGCGAGGGAGGCTTACCGTCTTGCCCAGGCGAGATATGAGGCGGGAGTTTCCACCCAGGTGGAACTTCTTGATACCCAATCTGCCTTGACCCAAGCGGAAGTGAACTATGTTAACGCACTTTTTGACTTCCATATAGCGAAGATAAATCTTGATAAAGCAATTGGAGAAATAAAGGAGGAGAGATAGGATGAGAAGCAGGAAAAGGATAGCAGCCTTAATCATAGTTGTTCTGATTTTGGCTATAGTCTTTGCCACCGTTCGTCGGGTGGCTATTCTACGAGCAGCAAGGGCAAAGGCGATGGTTGTGGGTGCAGTTGAATATCCTGTTGATGTTTATGTAGCTAAATTTATGCAGCTTGACGATATTGTAAATCTGCCGGGTTCTGTCTCCTCAGTTTTACAAACGAAGGTAGCGAGTAAAGTGGGGGGTAGAGTAGCGAGATTGATGGTGAAGGAAGGAGATTATGTAAGGAAAGGGCAGATTTTAGCCCAAATAGATACCTCGGATATAATCAACCAGGTTAACCAGGCGAAGGCTGTGCTGGATAGCGCTCAGACTCGCTATCAGCAAGCACGCACTGCTTATGAGCTGCAAAAACAGCAAGTTGAATACTCCATCCAGCAGGCTGAAGCAACTTTGAACGCAGCAAAGGAAAACCTTCTTATGTTGAAGACCGGAGCTCGTCCTCAGGAGATAAAGCAAGTGGAAGCTTTGCTTTCCCAAGCGGAGGCTAACCTAAGAAATGCAGAAAATAATTATCAAAGAATGCAGAGGCTGTATTCCCAAGGAGCGATTTCAAAGCAAGCTTTAGATCTTGCCCAGATGCAGTATGATGTAGCGAGGGCACAAGTGGAATCTGCTAAGCAACAGCTGGAGCTTGTCAAAATTGGACCCAGAGAAGAGCAAATCAAGATCGCGGAGCAGAATGTCAATCAAGCGCAAGCGATGTACGATCTTGCTAAAGCTTCAGAGCAACAAGTAAGAATACGTCAGCAAGATATGGAGGCGGCGCGGGCAGCTGTTGAGCAAGCAAAGGCGGCGTATAACCTCGCACTCAACAGCCTTAGGGAGGCGAATGTTACATCGCCTATCAATGGTTATGTTGTCACAAAATTAGTTGATGTGGGTGAAGTTGTAGGTGCTGGGATGCCTCTATTCGTTCTCGTTGATACTGCTTCTGTTTATATAGACTGTATTGCTTCCGAGCTTGATGTTGCTAAGCTGAAAATAGGTCAACCGGTTGACATCGTCTTTGATGCAATGCCCGGGCAGGTTTTCAAACAGAGAATCAGTATGATTTCCCCAGCAGGTGACCCCGCAAGCAGGTCATTTCTCGTTCGTGTAACCCTTCCTCAAACGCCATTTATGATCAAGCCGGGTATGTTCGCTAGGGCGAGGATAATAATTGGCAAGAAATCTGGCGTATTCCTTCCTCGCACCTGTGTTTACCTCATAGGCAATGAACATTATGTGTCTGTTGCCGAGGGCGGGAAAGCTGTACAGAAGAAAGTGAAAGTAGGAACAACAATTGGCGATTTGATGGAAATCAAGGAAGGGCTCAAGGAAGGAGAGCAAGTTATCGACAGGGGCGATTCGGTGCCTGAAGGAGCAAAAATAACCATCCGCCAGACAAAAGAGCCAAGTGTATCGGAAGAAGCTTATTCCATAACCCCTTGAAAAATTTCATCAGCTCTTTTTATAATCGTTTATGTGAGTGGCGAGTTAAAGAACGGTGAGCAAGAGGTTTCACTTGAGCGTACAGATGCAGAGAGCAATTTAAGCTTTCCTACCTCCTTTGATTTATTCAAGGAAACCTGGCGGAGATTTCGCCAAGCCACCGGTCTTTTTCTAAAACTTGCATCGCTTCCTATTCTTTTCACCTTTATCCTTGCCTATATAGTTTATTTCTTACAGAAGACGAACTTCCAATATTCCCTCTGGTTCACTATCCTGAAGTTCTTTCTCCCTCTTTTTATAATATTCGTTTGGCATAAAGCGATTCTGTCCTACATTTGATGTTCTTTATGCTTTTCTCCTTTTCGTCTGTTCTTATTTCGTTCTCGTATTTTTCATAATGCCCTTCCGCCTGCAAATAATTAGGAAAGAACTTGCCGAAAGAGCTGAGGCATCATCAATCAGATTGACCAGATTGAAGAAAATACGAGAAGAATTCTTTAATTTGACTTGCACTCTTTTTATCCCCATCCTTATAGGTATTACTCCCTTTCTCATAAATTATCTTTTTCCAGCAACCCATCTTAACCCTCATATCGCTTTATCCTCCGCTCTTTTTCTGCAATTTGCTTTATTCCCATTTCTCATTATTTATCTATCCCTCAGTCTCATAAACGATTGGAAGCTCAAATCTCCCTCAAAACGCATTCCCTTTGGTTTACCACATAAAATTCTGGTTGCGTTCATTTCGCTTCTGATTTTCCTACAACTTCTCGTAATCATTCCTTATTCGGCTTTCCGAGTTTTTGGAACAAGGGATATCCCACCTGCGGAATACTCGGATTTGTGCCTCTCAAAAGTGGAAATAGCCCCAGAGCGAAATGCTTTCACCTATATAATGGAGGCTTCCCGAAGAAGTAGCATTGACAATCCGAATGTTTTAATCAACCTTTTGAAAGCAAATGGAAATTCCCGAGAAGTCAGACAAGTTCTTATGAGAAATGAGGCGCTTTTTCCCTATGTGGAAAAAGCGCTAAGCTGTCCCTACTTCCAGCCACTTACCTCACAGGACCCTGAGAAGATAGACCCCATAACGACATTCCCTGAATACAGGGAAATTTCAAAGATTGCCCGATTATGCATTCTTAAAGCTCGGAACTTGTTCGCTCAAGGGAAACAAAAAGAAGGTATGGATTGGTTGTTAAAGGTCCTCAAATTGGGAGATATGGTGGAGAACGCAGAAAGACCGATGCTCATCACATATGTTATCGGACGGGAGATAAAGGAAACTGCTCTCTCACAGATGAGGCAGTTTTTGCCTAAAACTCAATTGCCTGTTGATTTTCTTAAAATCTCTGCCAGGACGCTATTGAAATTGGAACCGAGAGGCAAAACATTGAGAAAAGTAGCGAAAATGGAGTTCACAATTGGTGAGAAAACTTTGTCTACTCTGGAGAGAGCTGCTCATAATAGGTTTCTCTTCAAAGAAATGAAAGAGAAATGGAAGTGGGAGGAGTGGGAGCCATCGCTCGGGTTTTTGCTGAGATTAATGAGGATACCAGGTTATTATAAACCCAATCTGACGAGGAAAATTTACGCTGATGTAGTTTATGGATTCATTGAGAATATGGAAAAATCCTATAAAGACCAGGACTTGGCTAAGGTACAACTTCCAACCCTCCGTTCCTCAAAATTGCGATCGCTATATTGGCCTGAAAATAATGTAGGGATAATTCTCCTATATCAAATTGTCCCAGAATGGAGGAACACATTGCGAGAAATTTGCTTTCAAAGACTTAGCCTTAGGTCCACAGCTTGCCTTCTTGCCCTGAAAGCATATAAAGATGAAAGGGGAAGACTACCTGAAAGCTTAAGAGAACTTGTCCCTGGCTATCTACCCTATGTTCCACTTGACCCTTTTGATGGCAATCAATTGAGATATTCAAAAGAGAAAAGGGTAATATATTCTCTGGGTGAGGATTTAAAAGATTCTGGCGGGATTGGGGAAAAGGACCCTGGCTTTAAAGTGGAATTTTAGACTGATTTCAATGGCTAATTGCTCCCCAATTTTCTCCTTCCCCAATTTTGACTACCAATGGCACGGAGAGCGTATGGACATTTTCCATCTCCTCTTTGATTATGGATTTAGCTTCATCAAGGAATTCCTTTTTTGCCTCTACAAGGAGCTCATCGTGAACCTGAAGGAGAAGTTTAGCTGGCAAATTTTCATCTCTAAACCTTTGGTGAATCCTGACCATTGCTAACTTAATCAAATCTGCCGCACTGCCTTGCACGGGGGCATTTATCGCCGCTCTCTTACCGAACTCCCTTGTCATTTTATTAGAGCTAAGAAGCTCAGGGACTGGTCGTTTTCTCCCGAATATGGTTCTCACATAACCATTTCTCATTGCTTCTTCTATCGTTCGTTCAACATATTCTTTTACTTTGGGGAATTTCTGGAAATATTGGTCAATGTATTCCTTTGCTTTCTCCTCGGAAATCCCTAATTCTTTAGCCAAACCGAACTCGGATATCCCGTAAACTATACCGAAGTTAACAGTTTTGCCTTTTCTTCTCAATTCATCGCTAACATCTTCGAGAGGAACCCCGAAGATGGAAGAAGCGGTGAGCGCATGGATATCCTCTCCCCTTTGAAAGGCTTCCAAAAGTGCCTCGTCGCCGCTCAGGTGAGCAAGGATTCGTAATTCTATTTGAGAATAATCGGCAGAGATGAGCCTCCAACCTTCCTCGGCGATGAATGCCTCTCTTATTTTCTTTGCCCATTCCCCCTTTATAGGTATATTTTGAAGATTGGGCTCGGACGAAGAGAGCCTACCCGTTGCCGTCACGCACTGGTTGAATGTTGTATGAACCCTATTTTTTCTATCGGCGAGTTTGGGGAGAACATCAACATATGTGCCCTTGCATTTGGATAATTCACGCCATTCCAGTATTTTCCTGGCAATTTCGTATTGGGGAGCAAGGCTTTCTAAAACCTCGGCATCGGTGGATAATACCCTTTTCTTCTTCTTGCTAAGGGGGAGTTTCAACCGCTCGGTGAGAACCTCGCTCAATTGTTTCGGCGAGGCAATATTGAACTCAATCCCAGCTATTCTATAGATTTCCTTCTCAAGTTCCCTCATTCGCTCCGCCATTTCCTTTGATAGCCTCTTTAATAAATCAACATCTATCTTTATTCCAGCTTCTTCCATATCCAAAAGGACGGGAGAAAGAGGAAGTTCTATCGTATAGAAAACTTCCATCAACTGCTCATCTTCAAGTTTTCTCTCTAACGATTCTTTTAGCTGGAATAATTCTGCTACCTGCTGGACGGGGTTATCGGGGAAAGCTCTACCAATCGTTTGAGTATAGATATCCTCCAGCCTGTGTTCGCTTTTCAAAGGGTTTAGAAGATAATCTGCAATCATTATGTCAAAGCTAATTCCTTTAAGGTGGATTCCCTTTTCCCTTTGCAAAAGTTGAGAAAGTTGCTTCATATTGTAGCCTATCTTGGCTACTTTTTCATTTTCAAGGAACGGTTTTAATTTCAAAAGTGCCTCATCATTCCCTGCGAAGAGGTCCTTCGTAGAGTATAGGGGAAAAGAGAAAACTTCTCGTTCTCTCGTTGCTATATGGAGTTTTCCTTCCGATTGGTGAAGAGCTAACTCTTGGGTAGATTTTTGGAGGATTTCAATCAATTTCTCTGGGGGCTTTTCCTGAGCTTTTAATTTTGCAGATTCTTCTTTTACGAAAGTTTTATTTCCCTCAGTATTATCTTGAGCAAAAAGAGAATTTTCCTCCGATGGTATACGGTTGAGGAGATTCTTCATTTCCAACTCCTGAAAGATTTTCCTTAGACGGCTCCAATCGGGTCTGAAGGGTGGAACATCGTCAAGCGACACGAGAAGGTCTTTTCTTAGCAGGGTGAGGTTCTTATTCAATCTTACCATTTCCTCGTGGGTGAGAAGGGTATTTTTCAAACTTTCGGGTATCTCGTCAATTTTTTCAAAAAGTTCTTCAATTGAGGAAAACTTTTCCAACAGCTGGGAAGCCCTTTTGGGACCGATGCCAGGGACTCCTGGGAGATTATCCGATGTGTCACCTACAAGTGCCTTTAAATCTGGTATTTTTGAAGGGGGCACGCCAAATCTCCTGCGAACTTCTTCTACATCTATCTCCTGCAAATCACTGATTCCTACCCTTGGAACTAAGAGTTTTACATCCTCATCAACGATTTGTAGGCAATCAAGGTCGCCAGAAAGGATGAAGACCTTCCAACCTCTTTCTTTGCCCTGTTGGGCTAAAGTGGCGATTATATCATCAGCCTCAAAACCGGGGAGTTCTTTTATCGCCATACCAAAGGCGGAGGCGATTTCCTTGATATACGGTATCTGGATGGAAAGGTCATTTGGCATTGGTGGGCGCCCTGCTTTATACGCTTCGTATTGTTTATGGCGAACCGTAGGCAAGGGCATATCAAAAGCAGCTACCGCATAGTCAATGGGACGGTCATTCACAAGACGCAATATCATTGAGGCAAACCCATAAATGGCATTCGTTGGTAATCCACCAGTGGTTGATAGGTAGGGTAGAGCGTGGTAAGCCCTGTAAATTAAACCCTGACCATCAAGTAAATAGAGGTTTTTGCTCATAGAAGTATCAATATTAATAAAAATGAAAATTCACTTTTCAAGCAAATTGCAGATTTCCTCGGTGATTTTACGGCGAGCCCTCATAAGTAAGCGAGGATTCTTATCGTAATCGGTTATGTCCCTGATTATTGTCCTGCATATTTTCTCTCCCTTTTCCCTGCTATTTGATAACGATTGAAGCAAACAAAGGTATGCACAATCTTCCATCCCTTCCCTGAGTATCTCCCATCTGAGAGAATCCAATGGTCCTTCCTTGCCGGGGTAGATTATGCAGGAATCTCCGGGAGGAAGCCCGCCGGGCTCAAGGTCTTCAAACGGTTTATCCGACCAGTAGTTTAATCCCCAGTGTAGAAATCCCTGCGTTTTATAAAGCCAGTTCATCCAGTGTAGTAATCTAACCTTGATGAGAGGATAATCAAGCAAGCGATTGGGATATTTCCCGGTAGGAGCCAGACAGGTGTAAAACCACACCTCTTCCTTTTGAGGTCTTCGTTGATAAAAGGTTAGGTCGCGATGGAAGTAATTGAGTAGGGGCACCCATATATCTATATAGCCAGCTATTTCTGTAGTTTGGTTAGCTTCTATTATAGGTATTTTGGGGGCATAGTGGCGGACATAAGAGGCAAATAGGCAATAGGATTCTGCATTTATATCTATGGGTTCGTCAGCAAGATGCTGGACATAGATGCCGAGCCATCCTCTCTCCTCAAGGTGCTTTTGTAGAGCTGGCAAAAACTGGGAAAGGAAATTCTCGGCTTCTGGAGAGGAGATTCTAACCTCTGGCACCCATTTTTCTTGACCATTCTCTTCTACTGTGTAACCCGAAAGAACGAACTCCTTCGCTTCCCAAGCTCCACCCTCCCTACCACCTAAATGCCCTCCTTCTATCCTTCCTATTACCCCCGCTTCCTTGAAAACCTCCACCCATTTATCAAAAAGTGAAAAATCAAAAATCAACTTACCATTTTGTCTTTTTATCTTTGTTAGGGATAACACGGGAGTTATTATGACATTTTGTCTGTGTTCAGCCATATCCTTCGCGTAATTTTTCACTATGCGCCAAAAATCGTCGCTCCACATCGTTACATTGTGGAACTTCGCTATGTTCCAGGGATTGAACCAGTTAGTGAGCCAGATAGGACTTTTTGAAGGAAGGTTGAAGGGAAATACTCTCAGAAAAACCTCTATCTCAAAATCTCCCTGACTCGTTTTTATCAAAACTTTGCCTTTGTAATTTCCACCAGGGGTGTCAGGTGGAACATAAAAGGTTAGCCAGATTGGCTGGGTTGTGTTTGCCGGAACTGTTATGCTCTTTTCTGCTAAAAGGACATCCGGAATCTCGCAAGGAGCAATTCTGACGAGTTCATCCGGCGGTGTGTTCGGGGTGTTGTGCTTTATGGGAACAAAGCCGACAAAATTATAACGGAAATTTTTCCTCTTTATTTGCTCTTTGCCTTTTGTTAAATCACTGAATTCCACACCGATTATTTCCAACGGAGTATCACTCCTAATTGCTATCTGTGCGGGTTCATATTCGTTGGCGGCACATTCCAATCTTATCGTCTTTCGTGGGATGATTGGTTCAGTGTCTTTGAATACCTTCACCAGGGGATCAACAACCCAAAGGGAAACAGCACCAAGGGACAAAGTTGTGAATGTTAGTAAACAGGTTCCTAATATAATCGCTTTCAACATTTCATCTCCTCCTTATTATTCTTCTATTAAGGGGACGAAAATGCAGGGTCCCGCTTCTCTTTCTATGAATTTACCTTTCTTCTTTTCAATAATTGTCAGGATTTGAACATAGTTACTTTCAAGGGGAATCACCAGCCTTCCCCCTTCTGCTAATTGTTCAAGCAATGCCTGCGGCACTTTCTTCGCAGCTGCTGATACAAGGATTGCATCAAAGGGAGCTTCTGAAGGTAAACCCTTCGTGCCATCCCCCACTACTATGTGAGCATTAGTATATCCCAGTTTACGAAGCCGTTCTTGAGCCTGGATAGCGAGAGATTCTATTCTTTCTATCCCCCAAACCTCCCTACAGATTTGTGCGAGCAAAGCAACCACATACCCCGAGCCTGCTCCTACCTCAAGGACCTTCTCATCTCCTTTCAAATGCATCTCCTGAAGCATTATAGCCACCATATAAGGTTGGGAGATAGTTTGCCCTGCACCGATGGGCAATGGGTAGTCCTCGTATGCAAGATGCTTATATTCAGGAGGGACGAACTCTTCTCGCGGTACCTTTGCAAAAGCTTCCAACACCTTCTTGTCGTATATCCCCCTGCCCATAAGGTCTTCCTCCAACATCTTTTTCTTGGCTATTGATAATCTTTCTTGGAGGTTAAACTGTCTATCTTCAGACAAGGTTGTTGAATAGCTTCAACTGTTTTTCCCTGAGAATATCTATGGCACCGTGATAGGCGCCATTAAGGGTTATGAAATGCCTTGCCCTTTTTGTTACGGCACCCAATTTTTTCAGGGTTTCCAGGGATGTTATTCTTCCCTCTTTCCTAACTTGAAGAATTCTTTTTGCCGAGACCGGTCCGATTCCTGGTACTCGAAGCAATTCCTCAAGGCTTGCCTTATTTATCTCTATCGGGTAGAGACCTTTTGCCCTCATAGCGTAAGCCAACTTGGGGTCCTGGTTTCGTGGTAGGTTACCATTTTTGTCAAAGGGAAGTTCTTCAAAGGAGAAATTGTATTTTCTCAGAAGGAAATCAGCTTGATAAAGGCGGTTCTCCCTTACCTTAGGTGTAGGGGGTATATTCTCCAGAGGTGTCCCTACGACGGGATAGAAGGCAGAGAAATAGGCACGCCTAAGGGAGTATTGGGAGTAGAGTGTGTCAACGAGATAAAGGATATCA
>JACIXQ010000021.1:0-15661 GCA_014360465.1 bacterium | reverse complement strand
GTGAAACCAGCTGGCAGTTCTATCTTTTGGGAAAGCTTCTTTATCCATTCCATTTTTTGAAGGAAATCGCTGATAAATTTCTCCCTTGAGATGCGGGAGAGGTATAACTGGCTCGGTGCTTCAAAGTTTATTGAAACCCTATCGGCAAGCTTCATAGCCATCTCTACGCTTTGGAGGTCAGCTCCAGGAAGGATTTTCAGGTGAATATAACCCTTAAATCCTCTTTTTCTCACTATTTCCACCGCATCTATCATTTTGGTCATAGAGTAAACGGCAGATTTATCAACAGCAGAAGAGAGGAACAAACCTCTGACATATCCCTTATTAAGGAGATAAAAAAATATATTCGCAAGCTCTTCCGGGGCATAGGAAGCCCTTGGAATATCCTTACCAGCTCTTATTGGACAATAGAGACAATTGTTTTGGCAGCGGGAGGATAGAAGTGTTTTGAACAAAGGGATGCATTTATTGCCTCCTTGTGATGCATAGTAGATGCTGCGGAAGGCACGGGAAAATCTACCTTGTTGGGAGCAAAGGTCGAACTTCGCTGCTTCTCCAAGAAGGTTGGACTTGGTTACCAAGTCCATTTTGGATACTCACCTTACCTTACTTCCTGGAGGGACCTCCTTTTCGGGGGTGACTATAACAACCTGCCCAGGGGCATCAACTGCGAGTATCATACCTTCGGATATGAGCCCTTTTATCTTCGCAGGTGCAAGATTAGCGACGAAGATTATATTCTTGCCTATCAATTCGCTCGGTGTATAGTATTGGGCTATGCCAGCGATGGTTCGTCTCTTCCCTAATTCACCAAGGTCTACCTCCATCTGGTAAAGCTTTTCTGCTCCCTCCACTACTTTGCAAGATACGATTTTGCCGACTCTTAAATCTACCTTGGCGAAATCATCAATTGTTATTTCTTTCTCTTGGTTGGAGATCTTAATCACCTCCTCCATCCGAGGGAATATGGGTGTTCCTGCTTTGATTTTAATACCTTTTCTTTCTTCTGTAAAGAGTCCCCAATTTGCTTCTTTGAAAGAGGGAGCGGAAGAAAAGCCAAGTCTTGAAAGTATTTCACGCGAGGCTGATGGCAAGAATGGGTAGAGGAGAATAGCCGATATGCGAAGTAGTTCAATCGCTGTGCCCAAAGAATTGCGAACAGCTTGAATATTACCCTCTTTGTACAAGCGCCAGGGTGCAGTTTCATCAAGGTGTTTATTTGCCAAATCCAGTAGAGTAAAAGCAGAGGCTATTGCCGAATGAAATGCAAGCTCCTCCATTGCCTCTTGGTAGCTTTTCAGAACAGAATGGACTTCTGTGGAGTAGTCGTAGCCTGGCGGGGGAATCTCACCGTCAAGATATTTCGTGCTCATCGTGGTCAATCTGTTGAGAAGGTTGCCCAAATTGTTCGCGAGGTCGCCATTGTAGCAGGCGCGCAGATTCTCATAGGAGAAATCGCCATCGGCTCCGAACGGAGTTGAGCGGAAAAGATAAAATCTAAGAGCATCCTTGGCATAGGATTCTTCACAACCGCTGAATCTGATAATTTCCCTTATCGCCGTTAAGGGATTCACCACATTACCTTTGCTCTTTGACATCTTCTCTCCCTGAACGGTCCAAAAACCATGACCGAAGAGAAGCCTTGGTAGGGGAAGTTCCATAGCGAGGAGCATCGCTGGCCAGAGAGTGGCGTGGAAGCGGACGAGGATGTCTTTGCCCATTAGCTGGACATCTGGAGGCCAAAGGGAGGAGAATAGTTCATCATCCTGAAGGTATCCTACGGCAGTTAGATAATTTATAAGGGCGTCAACCCAGACATAAACTTGAAGCTGTTCATCATCGGGGAAAGGAATACCCCAGTCGTTTCTCTGTCTGGTTATATATAAATCTCTCAGTCCACCGAGAACGAAATTGATGACTTCCCTACGACGGAAATCCGGTAGAACTCTTTTATCCTCATTTAGAAAGGGAAGTAAGGCTTCTTGAAAAGCAGATAGTTTGAAGAAGTAACCCCTTTCTTGAACCCTTTGCAAAGGGCGTCTGCATTCAGGATTGGGGCACAACCCGTCCTGCACTTCTTCTTCTCTAAAATAGGTTTCATCATAGATGCAATACCAACCCTTATAATAGCCCTCGTATATATAACCTCGCCCTTTTAGCTTCTGGAGAAACTGTCTAACGACCTCAAAATGCCGCTTTTCAGTGGTTCTTATGAAGGCATCATACTGGATATCAAGGTAGTCCCAAGTTTTCTTGAATTCCTCCGCCATTCTATCGCAGTAGGTGAGGGGGGATTCTCCCTTTGCTCTCGCTGCCTCTGCTACCTTCGGAGCATTCTCGTCTGTCCCAGTGAGGAAGAAGACCTTTCTACCCCTCATTTTCATATAACGAGAGAGGATATCTGCCGCTAAGGTGGTATAGGCAGAACCTATATGGGGGACATCGTTGACATAATATATGGGGGTTGTAATATAAAATACCTTATCCATCTGTCCTATAACTTGCAGGTATCGCAACTTGTCAAGGAACAAGAGGCACAGGGAGAGGAAGTGCCCGAGCTTTTTTCACTTGATTTGCTCTCAGAGAAAATAGCAAAGGTGGAGAATAGCCTTTGTGTCTCGCCTCCACACTGGGGGCAGACAACTTTTTCTCCAACTTTACAGAGTGTGGAGAATTTATGACCGCAATTGTTGCAACGGAACTCGTATATCGGCATTCATCTTCACCTCCGGGGACTTTTATTGTAAATTATAACATCTCGGTGATAGAATTACCAATTTTTAGGGGATTCCATTATATAATGAGCGCAGTTAAATGATCATCATACTAACTTGAGTGCGAAAAAACCGCAAGATTATTCCCAGCATTTTTCAATTACTTTTTCCGGTAATTCACAGTGCCTTTAGGACTTTTGAATGCTTCTTCTCTTTTCTATCGGACTCGAAGAGACAGGGGATATCTAAGGGGAAATCAAGGGTGAACTAACTCTGCGGGATCCTGAGCTCGTTTTTGGGAACGAGGACCTTGCCCTTTTCCTCTATTTCTACAACAACGGCTTCTTTAAGGAAATTGATATCTACAACGGTTCCTTTTCCCTCGGGAGTTTCCACAACTGTCCCCACATTTGGAAGTTCCTTGCTTAATTTTTCGTAATAATCCAGTTCAAAAGCAAGACAGCACATCAATCTTCCACAAGTGCCAGTATATTTGCTCGGGTTCGCGAACAAGTTTTGCTCCCTAATCATCCGGATCGTGATGGAGCGAAGCGAATTAAGAAATGTGTAACAGCATAATATGCGTCCACAGGGTGCCAATCCGCCAAATCTCTTCGCCTCATCTCTGGCACCTATTTGGGTCATCTCTATGCGGACTTTGAAAATGCTTGCCAAAGACCTAACCAATTCTCTGAAATCCACTCTTTCCTGTGCGCTGAAATAAAATATAAGATGGGTGCCATCAAGGGTATATTCAGCATCTATAAGCTTTATAGGAAGCTGGTGTTTTTCAATCTGTTCCTCGCAGATTGGTATCGCTTCCTCAGCTTTACGCTCGTTCTCTTGCCAAATGGCGAGGTCCTCCAGTGTAGCGACCCTGAGGATTTCTCCAGTTGGGATTTCTTCTCCCTTATCCTGTAAGGTTTCCTCTTCCACTATTTCTTCTACGATGCCAAGTTCCTCTCCCCTCGGTGTTTTGATGACAACTCGACTTCCTTCGCTAATGGGGAAAGCTCCAACATCGCAAAGCAAGGTATTTTCTGATTTTCCATATGAAATAAAAGCCTTTGCCATCCTAAATAAAAATATTAAAATTATCATTACTTAAGGTCAAATTTCCGCTTTTTCAGGTAAGCATCTCCTACAACTTATTCATATATCAAACTCTTCTGAATAGAGATATAAGACGATGTTCCCTAATGAATTGAGATTTCGGAAAGTGATGAAAGAGGATTTTGGGCAATATCCGAGTATTATTTTATTTCAAGTTGATTGCTTTTCTGTTTAAAATTATATTTTAAAAAGGAGGATTGAAGATGAAAGAATGCAAAATGAAGGAAAATCTCAGTTATTGTAATTGCACCTATGAACCTTGTAGTAGGAAAGGTATATGCTGTGAATGCCTTCGTTATCACCTTTCCCACAAAGAATTGCCAGCTTGTTTCTTTCCGCCAGAAGTTGAAAGGACTTATGATAGAAGCATAAGAAGATTTTTGAGCCTCTATAAGGAATCTAAATGAAAGAAGAATTCGTCAGGCTTGTTGAAACTGTAAAAAGGGTACGGGAAAAATGTCCCTGGGATAGGGAACAGACCCATCAGTCTATAAGGAAGTATTTGCTCGAGGAATGTTATGAGACTGCCGAGGCAATAGATGAGAACGATAAAGGGAAATTGAAGGAGGAATTAGGAGATGTCCTGATCCAGGTAATCTTCCACTCCATTTTAGCAGAGGAAGAGGGGGCATTTTCTTTAGACGAGGTGTTGAAGAATACAACGGAAAAGTTAATCAGGCGCCATCCCCATGTGTTTGGAGGAAAGAAGGTTAGTGACAGCCAGGCTGTATTGAAACAATGGGAAGAGATAAAGAATGAGGAGGGTAGGGAATCCGTGCTATCGGGTGTGCCCAGATTCTTACCCGCTTTGCTGAGGGCTTATAGGGTCACAGAAAAAGCCAAAACGGTGGGTTTTGATTGGAGCAATGTGGAGGAGGTCTGGGCGAAGTTGCAGGAGGAACTCCAAGAGCTGCGAGAGGCGATTAATAATAAGAAGAACCTTGAGGAGGAAATGGGGGATGTTCTATTCGCTCTTGTAAATCTTTCACGCCATTTGAGGATAGACCCCGAGGCGGCGCTTCAGAAGGCGACGGAGCGTTTCATCAATAGATTCTCATACATTGAAGAAAAAGCAAAGGAAAAAGGGCTAAAACTAAAGGATATGACACTTGCGGAGATGGACCGATGGTGGGAGGAGGCGAAGGGATGGGAGGATGAGAAGGGGAATAGCTGATAGTCCGCTACATTTTGGGGCTTGCCCTCCTTGGTTGTTTGATAGAATGAAACGCTTAGCCAGGGGGATAATAGAGGGTATTGTGGAGGAGTGGGGAGCGGAGGAGGTCCTTAAAAGGTTATCTGATCCCTTCTGGTTCCAGGCTTTAGGATGCTTACTGGGCTTCGATTGGCATTCTTCCGGGCTTACTACCACACTTTGTGGAGCATTAAAAGAAGGTATCAGAGGGTTAGAAAATGATTTGCAACTCTTTATAGCCGGGGGGAAGGGGAAGACATCTTTGAAGACACCGGAAGAGATAGAGAGAATAGGGGATAGGGAAGGGATTGAGGTTGCTCATTTGATATATGCTTCAAGAATGTCAGCAAAGGTTGATAATAGCGCCCTACAGGATGGATATCAAATCTACCATCATACTTTCGTTTTCACTCGCAGTGGGAAATGGTGCGTCATTCAGCAAGGTATGAATATGGAAAAGGGATATGCCAGGCGTTATCATTGGCTGAGCGATGAACTTTGCGATTTCGTATGTGAACCTCATTCCTCCATAATTTCCCAAAGAAAAGAAAAGCAAGTTCTCAATATGGTTGCTAAAGAGAGCGGGGAGGCGAGGGAAATCTCGGCTAAAATCGCTTGCGAGAATCCTGATAGGACTCTTTCAGAACTAATTAAGATAGAGAAGCTACACCTGCCAAGAAGTCATCCCATCGTTATGAAAAAGGAAACATTTAAAAAAGTTCTCCTGAAGACATATGAAAGGAAGCCGAAAGGGTTTGAGGAGCTACTTGGCATAGAAGGAGTGGGACCCGCTACAATAAGAGCGCTTGCGCTTCTTTCCGAGCTAATTGCCGGGGCTAAACCATCCTACGAGGACCCGGTGAAGTTCTCATTTGCCCACGGAGGTAAGGATGGACATCCCTACCCAGTAAACCTGGAAATTTATGACAAATCTATAGAGGTATTGGAGAAAGCGGTTAGAGCGGCAAAATGGGGAAAAAAGGACAAATGGGAGGCTTTGAAGAAGATTGCTAGTCTCTACAGATAATAAGGTGGAAAGAAGAAAAGTTTTCAAATTAAGGGGTAATATCATCCCTTTCATAACGATTTTTATAATGTTAATCCTTCTCGTCTTACCTTTCTTCGTTCTGATTTATAGTAAGGGCTTGGCGAAAGTAGAAAAAGTTGTTGATGCGATTTGCTCTTGGGCTGTTCTCATACCAGGAATTTTGCTCTTTCTTAAAAGAAGACATATTTTGTTTTTCGTCCGTTATCTGTTTTTTGCAATTTTGATGTGTTTAATTAACGCTCTCGCCTTGAGTGGTTTTGACTTTCACCCTCCTTTACTCTTACTAATGACTACATCTCTATGGTCATTAGCTGTACCGTTCCACAAATTATATAGTAGAAGTTTTACCAATTGGATTATTTTTCTCCTTGACCTTTTATTAATTGTGGCTTTTTTGCCTTATATTCCGGTATTCCATTACGCCTCATTCCTTCTCTTGATGTGTCTTCCTATGGCACTGCTCACCTGGACAAAAGGTTTTTGGAGTGGATTAGCAGGCTTTATTCCTTTGCTTATGGGACTTTCCTATATAGGTTCTTTGAATTATCAAGATGCAGGGCTATTTTTACTCATCTGGTCTCCCATCTTGGGAGGGACGAGTTCAGCTCTGGGTCTACTTATTATGGATTATAAAAGATTGAAAAGTATCGTGGACAGGTTGGAGATATTCCAACGAGTGAATAAGGAGATTCTCAGTGAGGATAGCTTTAGAGAAGGTATCAAGACGATGGTTAAGTATATTCTAACCCTTATACCCGTTAGCAGATATTATCTAAGGCTTAACACTGATGATATGGGAACCTTCATTTTAACTTCCTCTGATGAGATTTTAACCACAGAGGAGGGAAGGATCGCTGGGAGAATGGATATTTTTAAGAAAAGTTTTGATATAGCGGAAGCAAAAGGGGAAATAATACTGGAGAGAGAAGAAGAATTCACTCCTGAAGAAGAGGAATTGCTCTCGGAAATCTTTGAGGAGATAACTCCATCAATGGAGAAACTCTATTATTTCGAAAAAGCCATTGAAGCAGCTATTTCCGATTCGTTAACATCTTTGGCAAATAGAAGATATTTTCTTTATAGACTAAGAGAGGAGATGGATTCAAGGCTTATAATGATAAAAATGGTCACGCTGCTGGTGATATGGTTTTGAGAAAAATTTCCCAACGGCTCAAGAGCCTAATAAGAAAAAGCGACCTTGCAGCCCGCTATGGTGGAGATGAGTTCGCTGTTCTTTTCCCCTATACAAATATTGGGGATGCAAGAATCGTAAGTGAGAGGATAAAAGAAGGAATTAAGCAAATAGATTTGCCTTTAGAAAAAGGAAAGAGAATTACCGTAAGTGGTGGATTGGCAGCATATAAGGAGGGTGAGAAGCTGGAGGAATTAATTGCTCGTGCTGATAGATTGCTGTATTTAGCGAAGGGTAAGGGTGGGGATAGGATAGAGGTGGAGTGAAATGATTTGTCCCTATTGTGGAGCGGAAATTCCCGAAGACACCCGATTTTGTCCTGAATGCGGAGCATCCCTCAGCGAAGAAACGGCTGGTGGGGAAAACATAGAGAGGGAGGTATATTCGCTCCTCGCTACGGCAAATCTCTACAGGATAAGAGGGTTATGGCAGGAGGCGGAGAATAAATGTGTAGAAGTTTTGAGGAAATACCCTAATAATCCCGCTGCTCATTCTCTTTTAGGGGACATTTATGCCGACCAAGGGAAATGGGAAGAGGCGAAGGAATGGTATGAATTAGCTGTGGAGCTAAACCCTTCTTCCACGGCGGATAAAAAGAAACTGGAAAGGGTTTTGAAAGTATTGGAAGATAGGCAAAAGCAAACGAAGGGGAAAATGGTTAGTTGGGGAGCGGTTGCATTTGCATTGATGGCGCTTTCCTTCTCGTTTTTTTTGTTCTACCAGTGGAAAAAAACAAGGACAAGTGTAGCTCTCTATAGACCACATCTCTCCACTAATTTACCTATGTATTCAAATTACCCTATGCCCTCCATCCCTTTAGCCACCGAAGAAAGTACTTCTTTCCCTCCTGTTGCCTTCACAAAAGAAGAGGACGCAATATATTTGGCTATCGTTAATGCTAAACTTCCAGATGTCGGAGGTTTGAAGGTTTCAGTTAATTCCCTTACCAAAAGAGCTACGATAGACATACTTGCGCCTGTCCCTTTTGAGCTTTCGGCTATTAATACGGTGATAGTGAGAACGGGTTTCCCTGCACTTCAGCTTGCCGCCCAAAAGGAAACTTCCATAGAATATTTCATCCTGAGAATACTCGTTCCTGTGGAATCGTCAGTTGAGCTCGCTTTCCAAGGGGGACTATCCAGAATTCAACTGAGCCAAGCAACCGCCGATACAATACTTTATTCCTTTAGTGAGTTCTGGTTAAATCCTTCCCTTTCTCCTTTGCCCTCACAATAAATTATTCTTGCAAGATGTCCTAATTGATAGGGTGGAAGGGAGAGAAAATCTCCTTTTAAAAGTTTAAATAGGAAAAGTTCCGTGTCCTCCTTCGCTCCCGCTCCTTGGGAAGCCATTGCCCACCAAATCAACTCATCTGCCCCTTGTTTTATTTTGGTGACTAACTCCTTTCTTAAAAAAACATAAAGCTCTTTCCTCCTACTTGAGGGTGGCAACCAGGCAATCGCCATAAGGTTTGCCATTTGTTCGGGATACCACCTTTTTAAACCACTTGCCTTTGCACCGTTCGTATATATAGCCCACGCATAGCAATGGTTTTCCGCATCCCAGAATTGCTTTTCTAAACTATCAAGCATAGATGAAGCAAGCTGGGAAAAATATCTTGCGTCATCCCTAAAACCCAGTAGTTCCGCAATTTTCCCCGCATAATGCAATCCCTGCCAGGTTTCCACATTATCCATCAGGTATTTAACCGGATGGGTAAGTTTAGCAAATGTCAAATTGTCATCTTGTAGGGTTAACTTTATCCCTTCTATTGCCTTTTTTACAGCTGGATAAATCTTTTTGAGGAAAAGTTTGTCGGGCTTGACAGAATAAGCGAACCAAATCGCTGTTATAAATGTCCCTGCATAAGCATCGCTGGAATCGTAATCCATTGTGGGGTTAAGCTCGGAGGGGGAACCCTTATAATCGTAAATGGTGCCATCGGGGTTTAAATGCTTCACATACCACTCAAGCCAGGCTTTCGCCGATTTTAGATACTTCTCTTCTTTTGTAGCTTTGTAAGCGATACTAAGTCCGATGGAGGCAAAATTAGAGAAATAAGGAATGAGATAATTTTCATTTTCCTCGCAAGGTTTCATAAGAATTGCTCCGTCCTTTGTTTGAAACCGGAGGATTTGTTCGCCGATCTTCTTCAGCAATATCCCTTCTTCGGCGTCAGGCAAAACAGCTGATAGGGAATATAGGAGAAACGCTAATAACCTCACCTCTTCAATTTGACCTCTATTGTCTTTATCTCATATGGGGAAAGGTCAATTGTCAGTGAGTATCCGCTGAAGGAGAGAGGTTTTAATCTTTCCTCAAGAAGATTTGTTTCAAACGCCTGAGCAATTTTAGCAGGGAAGGTGAGGGTAGCTCTTGCCTTTCTTCCGTTGAATTCCACGAGTCTGATAATCAGTGAATCCGAATCCTCCGAGAGTTTTATTGAAGTTGCAATGGTGTCACCAGAGACATCTATGAATCCCCATTCCTGTGCCAAAATACCAGGGTGATTATCGGTTTGGAAGACTATAAGTGGATTATTGAATTCCCAGCCTCGCCTCAAAACACCGGCTTGTATCCAGTCGCCTTGATGGGGATAGATTGCATATTTGGCTTTGTGGTATCCTATATCCGCCAGAGGGTCAGGGTCAACTGGACCTCGTAACAGGCTCAGGCGAATCGTTCCGTTTTTCACATCATAACCATATTTACAGTCGTTGAGAATAGCAACTCCATAGCTTCCATCCGAAGAGTCTATGTTGGCGAAAGTAAGCGCGGGAACCTCGTGTCCCCCGTCTGGAGGTGGTGTAAAAGTGCCCGATGGAAGCTTGCGCCCGTCGGAAGGGCGTTCAATTACCGCATATGGTATCTCAAAGAAAGCTCTTGTCTGAGATAAAGTGGTTGGGAAGCTAACTTTGAGTAGCTTGTTGCGCTCCTTCCAATCCGCATAGAAAATAACATCTATGCGGGGTATTGTTTTATAGAACCTGATTTCCCTCTCAAATGAAGAACCTTCGAACTTATGTCCAGTGTAAATTGATATGAAAAGTGGTCCATCTTTCCTTATAACATATTCGGCGTTATCAAGGTTCCACTGTTTGCCATTGAGCACTATCGTCCAGGCTGACATTCCTTGTGGACCTTCTCCCAAAACCTGAAGCAGATTGGCGGGTGAGGAAAAAATTTCTCTGTTAGCTTTTTTGTCAAGCAACCTGGAAATATTTCCCGATTTGGCATCTATCTCCGCCGAATAGAAGGGCGTTTCTAAGAGCAGGTTAGAGGAAGTTATGGTGATTTCTGAGGATTGAGCCGGTCTGGCAAAGAAGACTTTGTAGCCCCAGCCAGGGATATCCTCAGCATAAAACGCTACCTGGATAATTTCTCCCTTATGTGTGGTTCTTTTATCCAGTATCTGGCTCACCACTTTTTTGCCTCTATAATCCTCTATCTCAATTCCTTTTGTGCCTTGGGGAGCTATGATTTCAGCTGTGGCAATATCGCTCCTATCCCAGGAAAGAGGATTGAACACGATTAAAGGTATCCCTTCACCTTGTGTATTGATTAGTGAGGATATGTGTTGAAGAGCAGAGGAGATGGTTTTTCTGGCAAATCCGAAAAGCTGGTTGTATTGCTCCTGGGCATCCTTATATATATCGTGGATTCCCGAGCCAGGAAGGATGTCGTGGAATTGGTTAAGAAGGAGTAGATGCCAGTTATTTTCTATCTCCTTTTTTGGATAAGGTTTGCCATAGAAGTTGGCTATGGTTGAAAGGAGTTCAGTGTTAAGCATAGCGTACTCGCTTTTACGGTTGTTGTATTTTTCCTGCGATTGTGATGTATAACAGCCCTCAAACTCGAAATTCAGCTCTTCCTTGACTACTGGTATATTTGTCCCCTCTTTTTCCGCTTGTTTATAGAAAGTTTCTGGGGTGGAGAAAACCATCTTGGGAGTTGCCAGTTCTTTTGACCGTTCCACTATGTCCTGAACATCTTTGAGTGTGGCACCGCCTCCGTGGTCCCCTGGTCCTATAAGATACATATTGCAATTCAAATCATATCTGCTCTTCATCTCGTTGAGACCGCCTTCTCCTGTGCGGACGAGCACTCTTGAACCATCTATCCCTTCCCACCAATAAAGAGGACCACGGGCACAGCGATAATGGAAGTAATAATCTATGCCCGATTTCTTCATAATTTGGGGCAATTGCCAGGAATGACCGAATGTATCGGGGCTCCAACAAACCTTGACATCCACGCCAAGTTCCGAGCGGAAATACCTCTTTCCATAAAGGAATTGTCGCACTAACGCCTCTCCATTTGGCATGTTCAAATCCGATTCAACCCACATCCCGCCGACAACTCCCCACCGACCTTCCTTAACCCTCTGCTTTATTCGGTTGAAGACATCCGGATATCTCTCCTGCATCCAATAATAGTATTGGGCTGCGCTCTGGGTGAAGGTATAGGTAGGGACCTTATCCATTATATCCAAAGCTTGGGTGAAAGTGGAACGGCACACTTCCACTGTTTCCGGCCAACGCCAGAGCCAAGCGGCATCTATATGGGATTGTGGGATGATGTAATTGGTAAATTTCTTGATGAGAAAATCTGCTTCTTTGATTATCGTTTCCGCCCTAACAAGGGAATTGAGAAAGAGAGGGATATTACCCGATTGAATCGCTTTCTCATCTATGGAGTCCAGAGCAGAATTGTATAGCGAATCATACTGATCGGCGTTCGCTTTATCCAGATCCCTCGCGTTTCTTATTCTATCAAGCGCATTAAGAAAGCTTTCAAGGCGTTTCTGCTCCTCTGTTTGCAAATAGGCGAACATCAGCCGCCCTTGCCCCGGACCATTTATTGCCCTGATCACGACTAACTTAATTTCTCCGGGTTTGGCTTTGTCGGTTAATTTTACGAAGCCATCAGCCCAGCGGAATCTTTGTATTAACTTCCCATCAACATATATCTCGCCCTCGTCGTCTATACCTACTCTTAAGTACAGCGGTTTTCCCTCGGTTGGGAATCCATTAAGATTATCCGGAACCGTAATTATTTTTCTTAGCCAACCGTGGCTGTTAGGGACATTCCAAGAAAAACCAACATCCGCTGTTTGCCAATTAGAATCGTCGTAATCAAGGTCTGAGAGAAAGCCAACGCCCAGTAAGTGAAGAACTTTCTTATCGGGGGTAAGAATGACCGGCGATTTCCTTGGTCCACCCCAGACTCCCCAGTCGTTCACTCGCAAAGCAATGAGATTTTTCTTGCCATATTCAACATATTTGGAGATATCCGTTGCCGTGAGCGATTCGTGAACGCTTCCCACATCCCTGCCGCCATAATGAGCTATTTTCTTCCCGTTGATGAAAAGGTCATATTCATCGTCCACGCCTCCGAAGATTAAATAGAGGGATTTACCTGCCCAATTGGGAGGGATTTCAACAATTTTCCTATACCAAGCTATTCCGTCATAATCTGGGAAACCTTGTTGTTCCCAAGGCAGACCACAATCTATTGTATCCCAGCTTGAATCATCATAGGTGGGCAATGCAAAACCCTCTTTCTGACCGATATCCTGTTTATCTGTTTTGAATTTCCAGCCCTTTGCTATATCAAGCGTTTCAAATTTACTCAAATCCAAAGAGGATTGCGGGTCTCCTAAGAGGAATTTCCATCCGTTCAAACTATAGGAAGCTATTTCTCTTAAATTGCTTATTTTATCCTGCTTGGCGAAAAGTATTAATGTGAAAGGTAATAAAAGGATAACGAGTAATTTTTTCATCTTTCTCTCGCCTCCTTTTCAGTCGATTTAGATAGGGGTGTTCCCATAAATTTCTAAAATTGATTCACAAATGAATTTTACATCCTCGTCCTTCAGTTCGGGATACATTGGGAGAGAAAGCACTTCCTTAGCGCATTTCTCTGCTACGGGGAAATCGCCCTCCTTGTAACCTAAGTCCCTGTAAATGGAAAGTAGATGAAGGGGAATGGGATAATAGATAGCCGTTTCTATACCTTTTTCTTTAAGATGTTTTTGAAGTTTTTCCCGATTTTGCGTTGCCACAACATAAGAGTAATAGATGTGCTTACAGCCCTCCTTCTCTACTGGTAAGCACAGACCTGCATTTTCAAGATATTCGTTATAAAGGCGGGCTTTTTCCCTTCTTCTTTCGTTCCATTCTTCAATATAGTTCAACTTGACTCTGAGAATGGCAGCCTGTAAGGCGTCAAGCCTGCTCTTATATCCATCCGATATATAATCAGTATATTTTTTCGTTGCCCCGTGGACGCGAAGGGACTTAATCTTTTTTGCCACTTCCTCGTCGTTTGTTGTGACCAAACCGCCATCTCCATAGCAACCGAGGTTCTTTGTGGGGAAAAAGGAAAAGCAACCCACATCTCCGATGGAGCCGACCTTTTGTCCCTTATATTCTGCGCCGAAAGCCTGGGCACAATCCTCCACTACCTTCAACCCGTGTGCTTTGGCAATATCCATTATGGCTTCCATATCCGCTGGATGTCCGTAAAGATGTACAACCAGAATTGCCTTGGTTTTAGGAGTGAGGTGTTTTTCAATCTCCGATGGGTTGATATTATAGGTATCATCTTCAATATCGGCGAATACAACTTTGGCTCTCCTTCTCCGAATTGCCTCAGTCGTAGCAATAAATGTGAAGGGTGTTGTTATAACCTCATCTCCTTCGCCTATCCCAAGGGCATCAAGGGCGAGGAGTATTGCATCGGTGCCTGATCCCACCCCAATCCCAAATTTTGTTCCAATATACTGGCTCGCAGACTTTTCAAATTCCTCCACTTCGGGACCGAGAATGAAACGACCACTCTCGAGAACCCTACTTATTGCAGAATCTATTTCATCTTTTATCGTATGATATTGAGCAACCAAATCAACCAGAGGTATATTCCTCATTTCTGCTCACTCTTCCTTTGGATGAATTCTTTCTGGTTTTCTACCCATTCCTCTTGGGGAACATCTCTTTCAACTCGTGCTGGGATGCCCTTGACCAATTTATAGGGAGGCACATCTTTGGTCACAATCGCCCCAGCAGCAACGAAAGCTTCCCTACCTATCCTTATCCCTGGGAGAAGGATGGAGTTCGCTCCCACCCTTGCCCCGAATTCAATATAAGCTCCCTTCTTATGCTTGAACCTTTCCTCTGTTCTGCCCATAAAATTGTCATTTGTGGTTACAACGCAAGGGGCGATGAAGACATAATCTTCTATCGTTGTTAGGGCACATATATAGGCAAGAGATTGAAGCTTGACAAAATTCCCTATCTTAACATCGTTATCTATCACGACGCCTCTTCCCACTATTACATAATCCCCAATTTGGCAATTTTCCCTAATTGAAGCGAGGTCTGCCACCATCGTCCTTTTCCCAATTTTGGTTCCTGAGTAGATAATCGCCGATGTGCCGATAATACAATATGGACCTATTCGTGTAGGTGGAAGTGGAGCTTCTATTTTGACTGTCGAAGTGGGTGCAGGAGTAGGTTGTTTACCGATTACCACATTATCACCGATTTGGGTGTGGTGTCCGATGATACAACCGGGGTAGATTATCACATTATTACCAATTTGCACACCCTCTTCGAGCACAACATCGTCCATAACGATTACATTCTCCCCCATTACTACTTTTTCGCCTATTTTTGCCTTATCGCTTATATAGTTCATTTCAAAATCCTCCTTTTTTAAGGGAATTCTGCGCCGCTTCTAATACTTGCAACACTTTCAGACCTTCCTCGCCATCTGTGCGTGGCGCTTGCCTCGTTTTTATACAACGAACGAATTCCAGACATTCTTCCTTTAAGGGTTCCACCTGAGGGAGGTAGGGGGAGTGAATATCTCCGTAGCGAGGGATGAAGGGGGGTTCCAAAAGGAAAGAGTTTGTATCTATTGAATGCTCGTAAACTTTCAATTTTTCGAAAGATTCAACATCATCAAAAATGAGCATTTTCTTATCGCCAACCAAGAGAACCTGTCTTAACTTGTGAGGTGCCAACCAGCTAACTTGGATATCAGCAATCACACCTGATGGGAAACGAATGTGGACCATCACGATATCTTCTATGTTCTCTTGCAAAAAGCAACCGCCCCGCGCCCAAATTTCTGATGGAGTTTCCTGGCAAAGGAAAAGAAGCATAGAGATATCGTGAGGAGCAAGAGACCAGAGGACATTCTCATCAGAGCGCACCCTTCCCAAACTTAGGCGCTGGAAAAACAAATAGAAAAGGGAACCGAGTTCTCCTTTATCCAGCATTTCCTTCATCTTCAATACTGCAGGATGGTAGAGCATAAGATGTCCAACCATTAAAATCCTATCATTTGCCTTTGCCAGATTAACCAATTCTTGCCCTTCTTTATCTGAAAGAGCGAGG
>JACIXQ010000020.1:24110-35089 GCA_014360465.1 bacterium | reverse complement strand
CAACTATTACACCCGCAGGGTCAGCAGGACTGTAGTCCTCGATTGCTATGATATTCTTACCAATCCTCAAAAAGTCTGTTATCAAATATATATGTAGAGAATTAAAACTGAACCCACCACTACCCACTTTTCTCCCATTTACGAACAATGTGAAGGCATCGTCGCCCGTCATCTGGATATAGGCGCTTTTCAGCTGCTTTTGAATTTGGAAAGTCTTGCGGAAAAATCCCTTCTCTCCATAAGGAGAACGATTGGTTCCCCAGATCCATCTGGCAGGAGAGGAGTAGTCTCTTATATAAATTTCCCCCCATAGAAAAAAGATAGAAGACAGGAAGCATACTAAAAAGTTGATTTTATTCATTCTGCTTCACCTCCCGTCTCTAATACCGAAGATTTTCACCAACTTCCATTCATCCTGACCTTCAATACTTAAGGGCTTACCCGTCGCCAAATTGACGAAACGATAGAATGAACCACTTCTCGTAACCCTCCATCTCTGTGCATCTCCCTCATTATTCCACCAAAGATGAACCGTTTGACTACCGCTTGGTTCTCGTAAAGCTTCTAATGCAAGTCCGAAATTGGGAGATATGATTCTATAGATATTCCCACCTAAATGGTATAACATAAACCTCGTAAATAAGGAATTCTCTTCACTCAGAACGAGATTTGTCCCAGGTTTTCCCCTCCTATCCGCTATATCAAGGAGTTTTCCATCAGAAGCAACGAGTTGATAGCAGCCATCGGAAACCACCCCTCCCTCAATAATGCTTGGTGAACCATTAATCCATTCCACAACCCTTCGGTAGTAAAAGTTGAAGTTAACTCTGCCCCAAATATCACGCATTTGCATTGGCTTGGAACAGTTTGTCGTATCACAGGGAATCCAAGCATTTCTTTCAGCGATATCGTCAAATGAACCTACCACCACTATATTGGGTTTTTTGCTCAATCCTAATTTGAAGGTGTAATCAAGCCAAGCTATGGAAGACCTCCAGAATTCTTCTTCATTTCTCCATTTCACAGAGGGGGTAACGAAAACGACATCCTCGGATGGCATCGGTCCTACCCAAGGTTCAAGTTGCCAGCCCCATTTGTTGATGTCGGAATCTTCTCCCGATGCCCAGACGAGATGAAACTTACTTCTATATTCTCCCTCGCTTTGTCTGTAAGCATTGAACCACTGTCTAATCGCATAGCAGACGATAACAGGTTTGCCCTCTTTTCTGAAATAGGTGGAGGAGTAGGGAGCATCTGGACCTGCAAAAAGGTTCCATATATCCTTGCAATGCTCCTCAAAAGTTTTTACATCGCCATTACTGTTTTCCGCGATACATATTTTAAGCCCCATTTCCTGGCACAATTTCTGAATGAGGAGGACCCTTTGGTTGAGCCATACCCAGCCATTAGTCAAGTCCAATATCAACAGCTTAATTCCCGCTCTTTTGACCGCTTCAATGGTATCTCTTATGAATTCTTCCTTGGTCCAGTCTATTGACTTATATTTCCCAAGGAAATTTGTGGCACCGAGGTAATCGGTTGGTTTCCACCAGTGGCTCTGGTCGCTTCCGTTCCAAATCATCAGCCAGGTAGCGTAGATAGGGTAATTTGCAAGCCCTGCTGTAGCTATGATAAAGAACAAAGCAACCAGAATGACATTCACTCTTCCCATGGGAAGCGGGTCTGCAGCAAATCATATTGTCCAGCAGAGAGATGAGGTTCAGCAACTGTGAAGTGAGCTTCTATGGGATTATCACCACGCTCGAGCTTGATGAGAATGCTGTTCCAACCCGCCTTCAATCTTACATCGGCATAGTTACTACCATCTCCGCTGTAATTTGGACGCAGTGGAACAACAATATCTGTTTGCTTTACAAGGGCACCATTAACCCATAGCTTCATCTTATGAGAATTGGGAACGCCAATGCGAACGACCCTATCGCTCGGAGATTTGATGAAGTGCCTCAGGTAGATTACACCGGGTTTTCCCTCAAAGAATGGCTCAACGGGAAGCTCATTTTCTGGCCAATTCTCCATCCGCCAACCAGATGGATTATCAATCCAACCAGGCTTTTCTTCCGGAGGAAGGAATGTGCTCAGAGTTGCATAAGGATATACTTCCGACACCAACCAGCGTCTGGCTCCAACCAAAACCACCGGCAAGCTTTCAACCGCTGGTCTATCCTTAACGCTCATATTTAGCAGACAACGATGGGTTATATCTATTTTTCCAGGATTTTTCGGAGCTTTCACAAGGAAATGAAGCTTACTTTCTCCCCTTGGCTTCAATTCTATCGTCACTTTCCCAATAGGCTGGACGGTGAAATCGTCAGGCACGCTCATCTCAACCTCTACCAAAAGAGGTTCCTGCTGGCGATTGATCAATCTCAACTCTATGGGTATCTCCGAATCCGCCCATACAGCTGGTCCTTTAGGGTAGCCCACAAATGCATCTAAAGAAGAAAGAATGAATCTCACCTCTTTATATGGCTGGCTGTAAATTTCCCTCGCTTTTTCTTCATCGGTTAACTTTATTTTCTCAATTTCGGAGAAATCGTCTTCTTCCCCAATCGCAACGTTCTCCCCATAGCGGGCTACGACGAGTTTACCTATCCTTATGACTCGCTCTGTGAGCTCGTCCAAATCCTTCGGTAGGCGGACATTTCGGATTCCACCCCAAGAAGCGTTCGTGGCAATGGTATTTCCAAGCGGTTCAATCCATTTCTTGGGAAGGTTGCTCGCTCCCATAATTATCCCGAGAATCGCCCCAACAGTAGCTCCTGTGCAATCGGTATCGTATCCGCAGTTCACAGCCTTGCAAAGCGCGTCACCGAAATCCTCGCCGTAAAGTAATCCGATTGTCTGGAAACCAAGATTGATCGGAGAGAATTGGGCTATAGGGCTATAAGCTACTTCCATAACTTTTTTCCTGGCTGAAAGCCAGTCCAAGCCAGATTCCTTCGCTTCTATTGCAGAACGTATTGCTTTAGCTGTCAGGCAATCCGGAGGAATCATAGCAAGCCCTATCTCCATCAGCTTTTTGATATCGGAGATCAAGAAGGCGGCTGATTCCACTGCAGCATTGAATATCTCACCATATACGGATTCGCCACCAGCGTGGTCGCAAACTGCATCGTGCCAAGCATAAGAAGCGGCTATATGAGGCAAACCAGGAGCGATGCAAGCCCAAATCTCTGAACGAATAGGTGATCCCATACAGTGCTTGAAGAAATTGTTGAACCAACCCGATACAGGAGGCTGAAGTCCAATACGGAGGTTTGTCTTATGCAAGCCGTATTCATCGGGATTATACCAGATACAGTCAAGCCAGTACTCAGCCAAATCCTTACAGGTGATATCAAGTCCCCTATCTTCAAGGGCTTGGAGCCAGATGAGCTGTATTTCAAGGTCGTCATTCGGCATCCCACCTTCCTGCAAAACAGGATACCAATCTATATTGAAAGGTTCTTCCTTGCCCCAAAGGTTTTCAAGAGGACCACCCAGTGTCCCGCCCGCATTCTTTCCATACCAACATCCCATCACTTTGTCCCAATAAGTCTTCTCGGAAATCTTAACTATAGCCATTTTATCATCCTCCTTTCATCGCCAATCAAATACAACTCCAAGAAATTCCTCGGGATTATCCCGCAGACCAAGGTACGCGGTTTCGCATTCCTCAGGCTTTAGGCGGTGCGTGAGAAGGGGCTCCACAATTAGCTTGCCCTTGGCAATCATAGATAGGTTTATCTTCGCATTTCTTTCCACACTATGCTTTTGCCTTTCGAATTTTGGCCAACCAAGGATGAAGAAATCTTTCCTCGTATCCTTGACAGGATATCTCCACTCGTGAGCTCCTTTATAGGTAATGCAACCGTACTCGGAGAGATGAATCTTTTCGAGTAGTTCCCTTACATCCATTTGGTATGACCGATTGAAATAGGAGCCGAGTAGTATGACCTCCCCATAGGGCGCACAATACTGCCAGGCTGTGGCGGAAACCTCCGGTATCCCTGTGGCATCTACTACTACCTCGCATCCCTCTCCATCTGTAAGCTCCTTAACAGCCTCAACCGGGTTAATCTCATCTGCATTAACAACCTTGTCTATCCCACAAGCCTTAGCAATTTCCAAACGCCTTTTTACTCTATCAATACCAATCACATCACATCCCGCGAGCGCGAATAGCTGGGCAGCGAGATTGCCAACCAACCCTAATCCAATAACCGCAACCCTATCTCCCAACTCCGCATTGCTTACTCTCAAAGCTGTTATAGATACATCCGCCATCCTGGCGAAGACAGCCTTGAAGGGGTCCAAGCCCTCGGGAACTTTTACAGCTATAACCTGGGCTTTTGAATAACTTGCGTGATTGCTATGAGTGAGCACAAGGTCGCCTTCCTTTAGCCCTTCCACATCCTTTCCCAATCCGATGACCTGCCCAATCATTCCATAGCCAGGTCTGAAAGGAAATTGTGCCCATTTCGCCCTACCGCTGAAGCAAGCGAGTTCTGTACCCGCGCTTATTATGCTCGCGATTCCCTTGATGATTATTTCACCATTCTTTGGAACATCATCAAATTCCACTTCTTCAAGCTTTACCTGGTTAGGTGCCGGGAAAACAATCTGTTTTGCCCTGACCATTGACTTAAGCCTCCTTCCTATCAGTCTCGTGAGTATCATAATATCCTTTTTGCTCTTAGGCAATATGTAAAATGCCACCTTAGACTCAAACGAGAACCAGGGAAAACCCTGATTTGATGTAATTTGACATAAATTGGGGAAAATTTACACTTCTGATAGGTGATACAAGCTTATGCGGTTTCTATTAGCCTTATTTCTCCTTGGTTGGTTACCTTTAACAATGGGAGCAAACCTTGTGCTAAATGGGGGCTTTGAAGAAGACAATGATAGGGATGGAGTTCCAGATTTCTGGTCCACAGCTGGGGCTCCGACGATAAAACAAGCTATATATACTGACACAGGGAAAAATGGAATAGGAAAATCCGGAAAATTGTCCTGCTGGGAATTTGGTGATGGCACACCGGCAAGCCACGCGATGATTTGCCAGGTAGGGACGGTGGGCGTTGTGAAGGGAAAATGGTATAGACTGAGCTTCTGGGCTAAAGGAAAGGACATCAGAACAGGACTCGTAAGGGTTGCCCTTGTAGATACACGCATTTGGAACGATGTGGGCTTACAGGATTCTTTTTTCCCCACCACAAACTGGCAGAAATTTGAGTTCTATTTTCAAGCAAATAATACCCTTCAAGCTCGAGATAGCCGATTGCAAATATGGTTCAATAGCACGGGTATGTTATGGCTTGATGATGTTGAGCTAGTGGAAATCCCCTCATTAAATCCTCAAAGGTATCCTCAAATCCCCGTAGAAGGTGTTAAAAATCTTTTGCCTAACAGCAGTTTTGAATGTGGAACTTCCGGCTGGGGTAGCTACTCGCCCGATATTTTCTGGTGGGAAGGTAATGTTTTCCAATTTATTGGGGAAATTGATAGCACAACAGCTGTGCATGGTAAATCCAGTCTGAAGCTCTCCGCAAGTTTAGCGAAAAAATTAACCTTTTATTTCGACTACTTTGACCCTGTACGCCAGCAGGTGAAATCCCTCCTCGTTGCCAACCAAGGTTGGATTCCTGTTCAGCCAGGAGAAACTTATACATTATCCACATACCTTAAATCCAGCCAACCCCAGATAGAAGGTATCCTCTTTGTAAAACAATCGGATGGACGAAGTTTGAGAAAAAATTACAAGCTCACTTCCCAATGGCAAAGATATTCATTCACATTCTCTCCTCAATCGGATTTCATCTGGATAGGCGTAGGCTTTACCATTCCCAATGAGAATGATACTTGCATTTGGGTAGATGCAGTTCAGCTTGAGAAGGGAGAGAAACCAACCGAGTATAAACCCCGTCGTGAAGTTGAGATTGGGCTAAGCACGAACAAACCGGGAAACATCTTCATAACAGAAAGCGATAAACCTATCCTTTCCCTTCTGTTAAATGCCTTTGCTGATAAAGGGGAAAAGGGAAACATAGAGAAGGTGAAAAAAGCTAAAGCAAAAATCATCGTGAGCGATTTCCAGGACAAGGAAGTTTTCAACCAAATCATCAACCTTGAAGTTCAACCAGGTAAAGGAATTAAAAAGTTATTGAATTTTCCCCTTGGCAAGCTTGGTTTTTATCGCATTAAGCTTCAATCCGATGATTATGTTCAGACCCTAAGGTGTGCTATCATCAGACCGTTCAAATATAAAGACTCCCGCTGGGGAATGAACCACGCTTATCCTTGGCAATTCCTTCTTCGGCTGGCCCATCAAGCTGGAATTTTGTGGTGGCGGGACTGGTCGGTTCAATGGAGAATAGTTCAACCCAACCAGAACAAAGAATTTGATTTTACGGAGTCCGATGCCCAGATAAAGAGGGTAGTGGAGGAGAATGGCAAAGTGCTTGTGCTTTTTCCGTTCCCCTCAGCTGAATGGAGCAGTAGCGGGGATATTGAGGAAATAAGAAGAAAAGAACCTGTTGAATACCGCCAAAAGGAAATGCTCCTCGCTTGTAAACCGCGCTACGAGGAAGCCTTTGTGAAATACATAAAGGAAAGCGTCAGGCATTATCGCAATTTCATTAATGCATATCACATCTTCAACGAACCATTATTCACATCCTATTCTCTTCCCGCTTCCCTCGGTTATACAATTGATGATTATCTTGACCTCTTAGGTAAAGCGTATAAAACCATCAAAGAAAACCAACCAGATGCAATTGTTGTGGGAGGAATAGGAACATGGGCTGATAGTCAATGGACACATCAATTCGTTGAGAAGGGTGGATTGCAATGGGTAGATGCCCTTGACCTTCATCTTTATGGTGGTGGAAGTCCAGAAGGAATTTGCGAATCCCTTTTATGGTTGAAGAGAAAAATGGCTGAATTAAAGCAAATTAGACCTATATGGCTTACAGAGTTGGGCTGTTATGCTGATGACGACCCACCTGTCCTCCCATTCCGCACCTTCTTTGGAGACTCCGCTATGAGAAGTTCTCTTCATCCCGATGAGCTCTCTGCTACAATCTGGCTTGTTAAATTCGCAACCATTTTCTTTTCTCAAGGAGGCGAAAAGATTTTCCTTCACGCTGGCATTTGCGGCGAGATAAACGGCATAGATGCGGGAAGCGTCTTCTTTGAGTTCGGAGGTACCCCCCGCAAGTTGTACCCCGCCATCTCCGCAATGGCAAATTTCATCCCACCTGATGCGAAGTTTGTAAGGGAAGAGGAGAAAGGCGGTATTAAAATCTATTGGTTCATTGCAAAAGAAAGGTTAATTGGGGTTGCTTGGTCCCCAGATGGGAATACCCATAAATTGAAATCAGAAGCTGGATTTAAGTTCTTTGATATTATGGGTAACCCCATATCTACCAAAACAATAGAGCTTGGTGAAATACCAGTTTATATCATTAAGGAGGAGAAAAAGTAGAATGAAAAAGTTGATGCTTCTTTCTATTCTCTTGATTTACTCTTTCTCTTTCTCAACAAACCTTTTGGAACTAATTGCCCAAAAGGGAGAGAATATCAAAATAGATGATTTCCTTGCGCTTCTTTCTAATGAACCTACCTCCCTTCTGTTTGGATGGAGGGAAAATGGTGCTGACTGGCATTTATTGAGATTTACAACGATAAAAGGTACGAAACTCTATGCCGAGGATTCCTATTTCTCTCTTGAGCTATCGCCCCAGTTGAAAAAAGGAGGGCTGAGTATTAATTGCAAGATTATTCCCAAAAGGGATTTGGAGGGAGAACACGAACTCCTCCTAACCGCACCGTTTGAGCCCTCCCACTGGGATAGACAATTTTATCCTCGGCTTCCTTACCTCGTCCTACCTCCAGATTCTCCCGCTACAATACGTTTTCTCGCAAAGGAGAACGACTGGACCGAGCTTCAAGAGCTCGGCGTTTATTTTTACCCTTTTGGTATCCTTGAAAACAGAAACCATTTTATCCTCTGGGGGTCTCTTGATATAGGAAAGTTCGCCCTATTGACGCCCAATCTCATTCCAAATCATATCCCGGCAATCTGTTTGAGACCTTTGAAAATTTCTCGAACCCAACCACTTTCATTTGAGCTGTTCCTTAAATCGTTTCCCAAAAGCAAATTTCCCAAATACAGGGATGTCCTTCGCTGGTATATCCAAAATTGGGAAGATAGCGACCCCTTGACGAGCTCAAAATTGAGCAAGGCAAGAGCCATTTTAGAAGCAAAGACAAAAAATCCGCGAAGGCTTCCCTGGGGAAACTTAGCTGGATTTCCCGGAGGTGAACCGATAGCGGATGAACAAGGAAAACTCAATGAATGGGGCAAACATTTACTTATGGGATGGAAAAGCCAGAAAATCGGCAGTTGCTGGTATTACGCCTGGCACGGTTGGGACGAAACCTATCCAACGGAAGGCGAATGGATTGGGGAAGTCGGTTTCAAAAATAGTGCGGAGAAGATAAGGGGGTATATAAGAGCATTGCTGAATGTGGGAGTTCATCCTTTCCTTTATTTCCGTCAATTTGTTGCCAAGGAGGGATTGAAAGAAGATGAACCACCTTATAAAGACTGGGCGGCAATAAACGAAAGGGGACAAGTCCCCTGGGGATACGAATGGGCTCCCTCCAAGGAAAACGCCCAATTGATAGGATATGATAGGATACATTGTCTGCCCGCAGATTTCGGCAACGATTCTTTCCGCCTTTGGTATTTAGAAAACTTAAAAAGATGCATAGATTACTATGAGCCAGCTGGCATTGCCTTTGATATGGGCTGGGCATATCCAAGTAGCGCGGTCTTTTCCCGCGCTAATCCCAACTCAAGTAATCCTCACGCGGTCGTTAGGTTGCAGGCGGATGTCTATGAATGGCTCGCAAAGAAGCATCCCCAAATGCGAATTATCACGAACGAGGCACCTGGCGTTCCCTCCCAGCTATTCTCCGATGGAATCCTCATTGAAGGTGGTTTCGCAGTAGGGAAAAGCGAACTTGATTACGAGGCAGCTAAAGCGATACCAACAACGGTGATAAGTTTCGAATATCCTTCTCAATACGCCAATCTTCTTCAACCATTAGATAAAAATGAGAGACCATACTTGATTATAAAATACAGAGCAGAGGGATTAGCAATCAGTGACGATTATGCCATCCACATAACAGAGAATATTCCGGGCAGGGAAGGGACAGCAATAAGCCTTAGACAACTAAATGCGGATAGTAACTGGCATATAGCAACAGTTGACTTACGACCTTTGACGCAGGTTGAGAAAATTAAAGGATTTGCTATCCAGGTGCAATCCGCTTCTGAAAAAGCTTATATTGACATCGCATATATATGTTTTTCCCCATCTCCAGAAATTTCAGAGCCAGCACCTCAGACTTTCCCTTTTAACACCTTTCCTTCCTACATAGATTCTCGCTTTATTTCCTTTTATCAAAGCCACCCCGAGTGGTTGCAGAATCCAGCAACCAACTTCTCCCTACGAAGAGAAGGGGATTTTCTTAGATTCGAGGTTATAGGCAAGGGACAGGGAATGAAATGGGGATTCCTTGCCCATAGGGGGCTTATTGCCCAGGAATATATGAAGGTTCTTAGCTTAGGTGCTTGTATAGGAGGGGATCTTTGGTATCCCTTCAAGGAGATTCTTTCCTTCAGCGCTGAGGCTATGTCAGTTCCACCTATAACGGATTCGCATCGGATTACCCTCCCAGATGATAGGATTTGGGCAAGTGGCTGGGAGGACGAAAAGGAGCTTCTGCTCGCTATCTATAACAATAGCGAAGAGTTTGTAAAAAGTTCTTTAAAATTAACAGGGGATGTGGAGAAGAAGTTAGCTAAATGCAAGGCTGTTATGCTTAACAAATTGGGAGAACCGATTGAGCAGTTAAGTATCCAGATAAAGGGAAAAGAGGTAAAATTTGAGCTTCCTCCAAAAAGTGCTATTTTGCTTGCTCCTAAGGAGGTATGGAAATGATAAAGGTAGGGTGCTGTGGATGGGCTAAGAGCCAAAAAGAGTACTTCCAACACTTCTCCATCATAGAGCTCCAGCAAACCTTTTATAAGCTTCCCGAGCTTAAGACGGCGAAAAACTGGAGGGAAAAAGCACCTTTAGAATTTGAATTCACCCTAAAGGCTTCCCAGCTGATTACTCATCCTCCCACAAGCCCTACATATAAAAAGGGAGGCATAGTAATTCCCAAGGACAAAATGGATAGATATGGCTTTTTCCGTCCAACAGAAGAGGTTTTCCAGGCATTTGAGCAAACAGCGGAAATCGCTAAAGTCCTTTCCAGCAAAATAATCGTATTTCAATGCCCCGCTTCTTTCAAACCGACAGAGGAGAACAAGGAAAACCTTCGGATTTTCTTCAAGACGATTAGAAGAAACGATTTCATTATGGTATGGGAGCCAAGGGGTGATTGGAATGAAGGGGAGATAAAAAACCTATGCCAGGAATTGAATCTCTCCCACTGCGTGGACCCTTTTAAAAATAAAAGCGTTTACGGAGAAATTCTCTACTTAAGACTTCACGGAATAGGGGGATATAGCTACAAATATACTGACGAGCAACTTCTTACTTTAGCCAGATTGGTGGCTTCAGAAAGAAAACCGGTTTATGTTATGTTCAATAACACAAATATGTTTGAAGATGCTTTGAGATTCAAGTTACTTCTGGAGAAGGAAAAAGAAACCAAATGAAATTTCCGTGTTATACCCCTTATCTTCATTTCGTCTTCTCCGACATCTCGGAAAGTTCTAACATCCTATTGAAAGGGGTAAAGAATTGCTCTCATTCTTGTGAAAAAAGCAACCCTTTGGTTCTTGGTTCCCACCTAAGCTTTTATTTTTTATTGCTTGTTTGTTCTCAAGAGGGTATACTTCTTACCGAATTGAGGTAGCCATTTTTTAGAGTAAATTATTTGGGAGAAAAAAA